>JBMDXL010000160.1:0-2705 GCA_048594465.1 Microlunatus sp.
GCTGGGGCACGGCGCTGCTGGACCGGCAGCTCGGCGGCTCCACCGGGACCAACCTGTGGGGGGCCGTCCAGCTGATCGCCGAGATGGTGGCGGCCGGTGAACGGGGGAGCGTGGTCACCTTGATCTGCGACGACGGCCGCCGGTACGCCCACACCTACTACGACGACGCCTGGGTGCGCGACCGCGGCTGGGACCTGACCCCGTACGCCGACGCGCTGGCCTCGTTCCTGGGGACCGGCACCTTCACCCACCCCTGACCCACCGAGTCGCTCGGAATCAACGGTGTCGCTCGGGCTGCAGATCGAGCGACTCCGTCGAACCCGAGCGACATCTGACCCGGGGCGCCGAGAGAGAGCTAGTCGCGCTCGGCGCGGACGACCTTGCCCGAGGACGCGTCGATCCACAGCTCCCAGTCGTCGCCGCCGGCCACCTCCACCGACACGTCCCAGACGGTGCGCTGGTTCTCCCGGGTGAGCTCGGCCTCGGTCACCTCACCGTCCGCCACGCGTTTCTCGGCCGCCTTGATGGCGTCGGCGGCGGTCACGTCGGGCAGGGTGCCGCGCTGCACGGCGGACAACGACTCGTTCTGGCTGCTGGTGATCTCACCACCGGAGTCCAGCTGCAGCTCGCGGCCGCCGCTGCCCACCCGGACCAGGATCTCCCAGGACGAGCCGCTGTCGTCGTCCTTGGACAGCTCGACCACGGTGCTGTCGGCCACTCCGGTCTCGGCCGCCTTGACCGCGCCGGCGGCGTCCAGACCGGCGTTCGCCGACGGTCGCTTCGTGGTCGCCGCCGGCTCCGAGGCAGCCGGCTCGTCCGAGTCCGACGGAGCGGAGGTGGGGACCGACGGGGCCGAGCTGGGGGGCACCGAGGTGGGCGGGGCGATCGAGATGTCGGTCGGCGCCGGCGTCGTCGCGGTGTCGTCGCCGCCGCAGGCCGCGAGGGGGAGGACGAGAGCCGCCAGACCGGCGGCCAGGCCGGCGGCGCGTCGGTTCGACCCGGACGGGGTGGAGAGGACGGACACGGAGGCTCCTGAAGGCCGGCAGACGGGTCCCGACACCCTACCCACGGGTGACCAGGGGCGACCCGGTCAGCCGCGGCCCACGTACGGCATGGTCGTGGCCATCACCGTCATGGTCAGCACGTTCGCCTCGGGCGGCAGGCTGGCCATGTAGACGACGGCCCGGGCCACGTCCTCGACGTCCATCCGCGGCTCGACGCCGGTGGAGAAGTCGGCCTGGAGGATGCCCGAGGCCATGTCCTTGGTCAGGTCGGTGGCCGCGTTGCCGATGTCGATCTGCCCGCAGGCGATCCCGTGCCGGCGACCGTCCAGCGCGGTGGACTTGGTCAGTCCGGTGATGGCGTGCTTGGTCGCGGTGTAGGCCACCGAGAGCGGCCGGGGCACGTGCGCGGAGATCGACCCGTTGTTGATGATCCGGCCACCCGGTGGGTCCTGGCGCCGCATCACCCGGAAGGCCTCCTTGGTGCACAGGAAGGCGCCGGTCAGGTTGACGTCGACGACCGCCTTCCACTCCTTGACGTCCAGCTCGTCGATCTCGGTGGCCCAGGCACCCCGACCCGCGTTGTTGAAGAGCAGGTCGACCCGGCCGTACTTGTTGACGGTCCGGGCGAACAGGTTGTGCACCGAGGTCGGGTCGGTCACGTCGGCCACCCCGCAGTCCATCCCCAGCTCCGGGTGCTCGGCGACCAGGGCCGTCAGCGGCTCGACCCGTCGGCCGGCCACCACCACCGTCCACCCCTCCCGGGCCAGGGCGACCGCGGACGCGGCTCCGATGCCGGAGCCTCCCCCGGTCACGATCGCCACCCGCCGGTCGGTCGCTCCAGCGTCGGCACCGGTCTGCTCTCGATCAGTCACGGGCGAAACGCTAGTCGCACCGGTCCGAGCTCCGACAGGGGCCGGGGGCTCAGCCCGCCCGCCGGTCCGATCCCGCCGCCGACACCCAGGAGACGGGGATCGGATCGCCGACGTGCTCGTCGAGCAGGGCGAGGATCTCGGCGTCGGTCAGCCCGGTGTCATGCAGTCGGCCGAGGAACCGACTGGCCCGGAACACGGCGTGCCAGAGGGCGGGATCGGACTCCAGCACGGCGGCCTGGTCGGCGTCGATCCGACGGCTCTCGGCCCGGGACTTGTCGCGGTGCTGGCGGACCAGCTGCCGCAGGTCGGAGCCGCCGACCGCCCCGCGCTCCCCGGCGGCGCGCCACAGTCGCGGGAACCGGTCCCGGGCGTCGACGGCGTCGCGCAGCAGCTCGACCACCTCCTCGAGTGCGCCCGCCTCCTCCGGCCTCGGGTCCTCGGCCAGCAGCGGCCATCGGTGCGCGGCGCGGCGCAGCGACCGCTCGCGCTCGCCCGACCACCCCTCGGCCACGACCACGCCGTGCTCGTCTGCGAAGTTCGCCGCCACGTCCAGCAGCACCGCGTCGGCGTCCGGACCGGTCGCGGGGATGACGTCGAGATCGGGCGCGGGCAGGAGAGCGGCGTCACCGCGTCGGTACTGGTCCATGCCGACGACCCTGCCAGGAGCCACTGACAGCGTCCGGGAACGAGAAGCTCCCGATCCGCGGGCCTGCGCCGACAGAGTCGGCCGGACGCAGCTGCGCCCGCCGCCCCGCGGTGCACCCCCGGCTACGGGGGCACCGCCGCGGAGAGGGCGCGCGGCCGCGGACGGGTCAGCGCAGGTCGGCGT
>JBMDXL010000161.1:0-3142 GCA_048594465.1 Microlunatus sp.
TGGTCCGGCTCGTCTGGCCGGGGACCTGACCTCGGCTCACCGCGGGTGTCGGGGTCGGGTCGGACGGGTGGGGTCGGTAAAGACTGCCGCATTCCCTCGCTGATGAGCGGCAGACTTTACCGACCCACGGGTCAGTCAGCAGTTGCGCAGCAGCCGATCGAGCACGCGGACACCGAACTGTAGGGCGTCGATCGGCACCCGCTCGTCGACCCCGTGGAACAGGGCGCTGAAGTCGAGGTCGGCGGGGAGTCGCAGCGGCGAGAACCCGTAACCGACCACGCCGAGCTTGGCGAACGCCTTGTTGTCGGTGCCGCCGGACAGCATGTAGGGCACCAGGTGTCCGCGTGGGTCCTCGGCTTCCAGGGCCGCGGCCATCGCCTCGACCAGGTCGCCGGACGCCGGGTACTCCAGCGGCGGCTGCCAGACCCACTCGATGTCGACGTCGGGCCCGACGATCTCGGCGACCTGCTCGCGGAAGCCCTCCTCGGAGCCGGGCAGCACGCGGCAGTCGACGGTGGCCTTGGCGGTCGACGGGATGACGTTGGCCTTGTAGCCGGCCGACAGCATGGTCGGGTTGGCGGTGTTGCGCAGGGTCGCGTTGAGGATGCGGGCGATGGGGCCGAGCTTGCGGATGCTGCCCTCGAGGTCGTCGTCGGGGAACTCCAGGCCGGTCAGCTCGGTCACCTTGGCCAGTAGCGCGTCGATGGTGGCGGTCCGGACGATGGGGAATTCGTGGCTGCCGAGGGCGGTGACGGCCCGGGCGACGCGGGTGACCGCGTTGTCGTCGTTGATCATCGAACCGTGCCCGGCCCGGCCGGTGGCGGTGAGAGTGGCCCAGGCGACGCCTTTCTCGGCTGCGGCGAACAGGTAGGCCCGCTCGTCGTCCCCGATGGTGATCGAGTACCCGCCGACCTCGGAGATGGCCTCGGTGGCCCCCTCGAACAACTCCGGGTGGTGCTCGACGAGCCAGTGCGCGCCGAACAGGCCACCGGCCTCCTCGTCGGACATGAACGCGAAAATGAGGTCGCGGGGTGGGACGACGCCCCGACGCTTGAAGTCGCGGGCCACGGCCACCGTCATGGCGACCATGTCCTTCATGTCGACCGCGCCGCGACCCCAGACGTAGCCGTCCTGCACGGCGCCGGAGAACGGGTCGACCGTCCACTCCGAGGCGTCGGCGGGGACGACGTCGACGTGCCCGTGGACCAGCAGGGCCCCGCGGGACCTGTCGGCCCCGGCCAGCCGGCAGATGACGTTGCCGCGGCCCGGGGTGGCCTCGACGTAGGTGGTCTCGTACCCGACCTCCTCCAGCTTCTCCTGGAGGTAGCGAGCCGCCCGGGCCTCCCCATCGCCGATGGTGGCCGGGTCACCGGTGTTGACCGAATCGAAGCGGATCAGCTCGCTGCACAGGCCGACGACCTCCTCCACGGCCAGGTCGGGGCCGTCAGGCGAGGGGCGATCGGACGGGAGCGAGGTGTCGGGCGCCATGCCTCTTTCCTACACCCCGACCGTCGTCGCACCAGCTCTGGCCTGCGCAGTTGGTTCCGGCTCCCGCGATCGAGTAGTCTTTGGCGTCGCAGCGCTGATGGCGCGGCACACCGGTCCGGGTGGCGGAATGGCAGACGCGCTAGCTTGAGGTGCTAGTGCCCGCAAGGGCGTGGGGGTTCAAGTCCCCCCTCGGACACATCTCCTCTTTTCTGTCATTGGCTCGCTCGCTTCGCTTTCGCTCCCTTGGTCGGCAGATCTGCGGCGTCCCAGGACGAAATAGGCGATGGGGCCGACGAAGTTCACGAATGAGACGGCGATCCACAGTGCCCGGGGACCGTTGAGTTCCACGGCGGATCGCTTGCTCAGGCTGCGCAGGGCCGCGCCGAGTAGGACCAGTTGTCCGAGAGTGCCCACCGCGAGACCCGCCCGTCGGCTGGTCGACATGTCCTGCCACTTCCGCGTGCTTGTCGTCATGAACCGCAGTCTGGTTTCCACCGCGCCGTCGGAAGAGGGCCGAAGGTACTACCGCACCGTCGGCCGAGAACCTCACTCGTTGGCAGCGGCGCTCGCCGACCCTCGCCTTGACGTGACCCCCACCCGAAACCATGATCACCGGACCACTCGAGCGTCGGTTCGAGTCCGACCACCGGAGGTCGTCATCACGGACGCACCGCGCCGCCGCCGTCCGCAGGACGAGACGACCGACGCCGACGTCCCACCCCTGGTGCGCGCCGGCAACCGGGCGCTGGAGATCGCCGAAGGACTCGTCTACGCCGGGGTCGCGGTCTTCCTGCTGATCCTGGCCGTGGGCGCCTTCGCCATCGCCGCCCGGTCCATCCCACCGCTGTTCACCGGCGACACCGCCGCCAAGTCCGCGCTGGAGATGCTCGACACCCTGCTGCTGGTCTTCATCGTCGTCGAGTTGCTCTATGCGGTGAGGATCACGATCGCCCGGCGGGAGTTGATCGCCGAACCGTTCCTGCTGGTCGGCATCATCGCCTCGATCAAGGAGATCGTGGTGCTGTCGGTGAAGGCGGCCGACGAGATCGGCACCGGTACGCCCTTCTCCGACGCCATGTGGGAGGTCGGCGTACTCGGTGTCCTCGTCCTGCTGCTCGGCGCGACCGCTTTGCTGTTGCGCCGCAAGGAGCGCGAACCGGGCGAGGGCGACGACGAAGGCCCGTTCACCGCCGACGATCCCGACCCCGCACCGGCCGAGAAGTCGTGACCTGCCTCAGCGGCTGATCAGTCCGATCACCAGCAGCACGATCGCGATCAGCGGCGGCACCGCCTGGATCAGGGCCGGCCGCGTCTTCGTCCGGTCGGACAGGATGAGCACGGTGCCGGCGGCGAGCATCGAGCCGGTCCCGATGAGCACGGCGGTCGCGCCGGCCGCGGTGAACCCGGCGGCCAGCAGCACGATGCCGACGACGACCTCGACAGTCAGGAACAGGTTGTAGAAGCCCTGGTTGAACGCCATCGGCGCGGTCGCCGCCGCGACCTCCTCGGTGGTGCCGAACACCTCACGGGTGCGGGGCGTCCGCCACAGCACCGACTCGAGCACGAAGATGTAGGCGTGGATCAGCGCCGCGATCGCGGCGACCACGCATCCGGCGACAAGCATGTGTCTCCCCCCTCCGTTCCGCACCACCCG
>JBMDXL010000162.1:0-2667 GCA_048594465.1 Microlunatus sp.
CACGCCACGGACCCGGCACTTCCTGATGACCCCACCCCGGCACTTCGCGGTCGAGTACGCGATCAACCCCTGGATGCATCCCGGGGTGGAGGTCGACCGTGACCTCGCGCTGCGTCAGTGGCAGACCCTGGTCGACACCTACCGCCGCCTCGGCCACCGGGTCGACGTGCTGGACCCACTCGACGGTCTGCCCGACATGGTCTACGCCGCGAACGGCGCCCTGGTCACGCCGACCGCGACGGTGGCCGCCCGGTTCGCGTACCCGCAGCGCACGGGCGAGTCGGCGGCGTACGCCGGCTGGCTGGCGGCGCACGGACTGGGGCCGGTGCACGCGCCGGTGGAGGTGAACGAGGGCGAGGGTGACTTCCTCGTCGTCGGCGACCGGATCCTGGCCGGGACAGGGTTCCGGACCACGCCGGCCGCGCACGCCGAGGTGGCCTCACTGACCGGTATGGAGGTGATCAGCCTCGACCTCGTCGACCCGGCCTACTACCACCTGGACACCGCGCTGGCCGTGCTCGACGACCGCACGGTCGCGTACTACCCGGCCGCGTTCTCCCCGGTGGCCCAAGCCGTGCTGGCCACCCTCTATCCCGACGCGGTCATCGCCACCGCCGCCGACGCCGCGGTGCTCGGTCTGAACGCGGTCTCCGACGGCCGGCACGTCGTCCTGGCGCCGGCCGCCACCGCGCTCGCCGCCCAGCTGACGGCCCGTGGCTTCGAGGTCGTGCCGGTGGATCTCTCCGAGCTGCTGAAGGGCGGCGGCGGCGTCAAGTGCTGCACCCTCGAGCTGCGTCGTCCTCTGGTCCGCACCGAGACCACCGCGGAGGTGGGAGCATGAGCCCGACCATGACCGACCACGACAGCGTCAGTGCCCGGCCGAGCGACCCGACTCCCGACGGCGGGTCCGCCCTCGATCCCACGGCCGCCGAGATCGCCCTCGAGGACGCGCACGTCGCGCACAACTACCACCCGCTGCCGATCGTGATCGCCGAGGCCGAGGGCGCGTGGGTGACCGACGTCACCGGTCGTCGCCATCTCGACTGCCTGGCCGCGTACTCGGCGGTGAACTTCGGTCACCGCCACCCGACCGTGGTGCAGGCGGCCAAGGAGCAGCTGGACCGGGTCACCCTGGTCAGCCGGGCCTTCCACTCCGACCAGCTGGGCCGGTTCGCGGCCGAGCTGTGCGCCCTGGCCGGCAAGGACATGATGCTGCCGATGAACACCGGCGCCGAGGCGGTGGAGAGCGGTCTGAAGGTGGCCCGCAAGTGGGGCCACGACGTCCGGGGGATCGAGAACCCGACGATCGTGGTGGCCGCCGGCAACTTCCACGGCCGCACCATCTCGATCATCTCGTTCTCCGACGACCCCGATGCCCGCGCAGGCTTCGGCCCGTACACGCCCGGTTTCCGCACGGTCCCGTACGGCGACGTGGCCGCCGTCGAGGCGGCCTGCGACGCGAGCACGGTCGCGGTGCTGGTCGAGCCGATCCAGGGCGAGAGCGGCGTGGTGATCCCGCCGGCCGACTACCTGCCGGGGCTGCGCGCCCTGTGCGACCGGCGCCAGATGCTGCTGATCTGCGACGAGATCCAGTCGGGACTGGGACGGACCGGGAAGACGTTCGCGTCGGAGCACGTGGGGGTGGAGCCCGACCTGTACCTGCTGGGCAAGGCGTTGGGCGGCGGGGTGGTACCGGTCTCGGCCGTGGTCGGCAACGCCGACGTGCTCGGCGTGCTGCACCCCGGTCAGCACGGCTCCACGTTCGGCGGCAACCCGCTGGCGGCGGCAGTAGGTCTGAGTGTGGTGCGGATGCTGGCCGACGGGTCCTGGCAGCGACGGGCCACCGAGCTCGGCGCGGTGCTCGGCGACCGGCTGCGCGCGCTCATCGGGCAGGGCGTGACCAGCGTGCGCTGTGTCGGTCTGTGGGCCGGGGTCGACATCGATCCCGCGCTGGGCACGGGGCGCGAGGTGAGCGAGCGGCTGCTGGCCCGGGGGATCCTGGTCAAGGACACCCACGGCTCGACCATCCGGCTGGCGCCGCCGCTGGTGGTCACCGCCGACGAGCTGCACTGGGCCGTCGACCAGCTCGGCGAGGTTCTGGCCGAACTCGCCTGACCCGGTCCGGAGCGCCGGCGGGCGCCCGGCCGCTGCGGGCTTCGCTCGCTCGACCACCTCGGCTAGGACGTCATGTCCATAATGGCGTCATGGGCTGGTTGAAGCGGGGTACCCAGAAGCTGCGGCGGGCGGGTGGGGCGAGCAGGCCGTCGGGCAAGGTCGACGACGCCGTCACGATGCACCTGACCCAGTTCGCCGGCACCCACCGCGGCGTCGAGGCGTTCGTCGAGCCGCGCACCTCGGTCACCCAGACGACGCTGCTGCTGGTCGCGTGGGACGGCGAGTGGACCCGCCGCGTCGTGCCGTCCCCGGAGTGGGCGCACAAGTTCGCCGAGAGCCTGCAGATCCCCGGCTACGACGCCGCCGTGGTCGGCTACCCGCAGCGGATGCGCGACTACAACACCCGCAACAAGAAGCACCCCGACCTGCGCTGAGTGATGCCCGGCACCGCATGGGGCTTCGCGGTGGGTTCTGGTCGTGGGGTCGGCGGCCGGGTTCGCCGGATGTGGCTTCGCGGTGGGTTCTGGTCGTGGGGTCGGCGGCCGGGTTCGC
>JBMDXL010000163.1:0-6114 GCA_048594465.1 Microlunatus sp.
CACCACGCCGTCGTCACCGACACCCGGGGTCAGACCTTCATCGTCTACCACGCCCTCGACCGCGACCAGCCCTGGTTGACCGAGCCGTTCGGCATCAACCGCCGACCGATGCTGATCGACCGGCTGGACTGGATCGACGGCTGGCCCCGCATGCGGGCCGGTGCCGGTCCGAGCGAGGCCCCGCAGGCGGCGCCGGTGACCGGTTCCGCCCTCGGCATCACCGCCGAGGACCCCGCCGCGCAGGGGATCTGGGGCCTCACCGCAGGACCGGCCGATCCGCAGGCCGGGGCCACCGCCCGGGTCCGGGGCGTGGCCACCACGAAGCGCGCGGCGCCGGCCGACCGGGTCCGGTTCCGGACCGACCTGCGGGGCGACCGCGCCACGACCGTGGTCCTCGGTCGTGGTCGCGAGCAGCTCCGGGTCACCCTGGACCCGGCAGGCCAACGCCTCAGCGTCCGGGCGGGCCAGGGGCAGACCGTGCGTACGCCGGTCGCGAACGTGGCGGGCTGGCGCACCCTCACCGTCACCGCCGACGGGCCGGAGGTGACCGCCCAGGTGAGCTCCTCGGACCTGGCCGATCCGGCCGCCGAGGTGACCACGCGGGTCCGCGGCTTCGCCGTCTCGGCGGCCCCGGTGCAGGTGGTCGGCTCCGACACGCTGCTGGACAACCTGTCCGTGCGGCCGCTGGCTCGGACCCGGACCGCGGCGGCTCCGGTGCCGCGGGCGGGTCGGCTGCTCGGCGGCGACGAGTTCGACGGCACCGGACTGTCCGGCTGGGACGTCGTCCGACCCACCGACGACGTCACGGTCGCCGACGGGGCCCTCCGCTGGCGGCTGACGTCCACCGACCTCACCGGGGACAGCAACAACGCCACGGTGCTGCTCCGGCGGCCGCCGGCGGGGAACTGGGTGGCGGAGACGAAGCTCGATCTGGACCTGGGCACCGACACCGTGCGCAACTACCAGCAGGCCGGTCTGATCGCCTACCGCGGCGACGACGACTTCGCCCGCCTCGGTTCGGTCGCCATCTGGAACACCCGGCAGACCGAGTTCGGCCGCGAGCTGGTGGCCACCGCGGACGGACGGACCTCGTACGGCGGCGCCGTCATCGGCACCCCGGCGCCCACCGTGTGGCTGCGGCTGGCCCACACCACCGACGCGGCGGGCGAGCACCTGTTCCGGGCCGGCACCAGCCGCGACGGGAGCACCTGGACCTGGGGGGCCACCTGGACGTTCCCGGCGGGAAGCACGCCCCGCATCGGGCTGGTGGCCCACGGTGGTGCCCAACCGGCCACCACCGCGTCGTTCGACTACCTGCGGTTCTATCGTCTGACCTCATGACCTACACCCTGTCGACGCTGCCGTCCGCGACCGAGGGCCTGGCCCTCACCACGTACGCCTGGGAGGGGGCGAGCGCACCGAGGGGCGTCGTCCAGCTGTCGCACGGGCTGGCCGAGCACGCCGGCCGGTACGACCGGCTGGCCACGGCCCTGGGCGACGCGGGCTACCTGGTCTACGGTCACGACCACCCGGGGCACGGTGCCACCGGTGAGGCCGCTGACTCACTCGGCTCGTTCGGCGCGGCGGGCTGGACGGGTCTGGTCGCCGACGTGGCCACGGTCGGCCGGTGGGTGGCCGGGCTGCAGCCGACGCTGCCCCGGTTCCTGATCGGGCACTCGATGGGGTCGTTCGCGCTGCAGCAGGTGATCGTGGACCACTCGGACCTGTGGGCGGGGGTGGTGCTGTCCGGCACCACGGCGCTGGACCAGCTGGCGGCCGGGATGGCGGCGAACGACGACGGGGCCGGTGGCGAGGAGGCGGGCGGTGACCTGAGCGCCTTCAACGCCGGTTTCGAGCACCGCACCGGTTACGAGTGGCTGAGCCGGGACGAGGCCGAGGTGGACCGCTACGTGGCCGACCCGTGGTGCGGCTTCACGACCTCGCCGGACGTGATGCCGCAGATGTTCGGTGCGGCGGCGCGGCTGGCCGACCCGGCGGTGCTGGCCGGGATCCGCTCGGACCTGCCGGTCCTGGTGGTGTCCGGTGACGCGGACCCGCTGGCCGGTGGCGGCGCCCTGGTGGAGCTGGTGGGTCAGCGCTACCGCGAGGCCGGGATCACCGACGTGACCGTCCGGCTCTATCCCGAGGCCCGGCACGAGATCTTCAACGAGACCAACCGCGACGAGATCACCGCCTTCGTGATCAACTGGCTCGATGCCCACACGTCCTGAGCTCATCGGCGACCTGGGAATGGTCGCCAGCACCCACTGGCTCGCCTCCGCCGTCGGGATGGGGGTGCTGGAGCGCGGCGGGAACGCCGCCGACGCTGCCGTGGCGGCCGGCTTCGCCCTCCAGGTCGTCGAACCGCACCTGAACGGCCCGGGCGGCGACCTGCCGCTGCTGCTGTGGGACCCAGCCGCCGCCCGCGTCCGGGTGGTCTGCGGGCAGGGGGTGTCGCCGGCGGCGGCCACCGTGGCCACGCTGCGCGCGCAGGGGGTGGAGACCATCCCCGGGACCGGGCTGCTGGCCGCGGTCGTGCCGGGGGCGTTCGGCGCCTGGATGACCCTGTTGGCCGGTTGGGGCACCTGGTCGGTCGCCGACGTCCTGGAGCCGGCCATCGCCCTCGCGGCGAGTGGGCACCCGCTGCTGCCGACGGCCGCCGCCACGATCAACGGCTCGGCTGAGCGGTTCCGCCGGGACTGGCCGACCTCGGCAGAGCTCTGGCTGACGAGCGGGCGGGAGCGTACGGCGGGCGAGCGGATGCGCAACCCGGTGCTGGCGCAGACGTACGAGCGGATCGTCGCCGAGGCGGACGCGGCCGGGCCGGACCGCGAGGCGCAGATCGAGGCGGCCCGTCGGGCCTGGTACGAAGGCTTCGTGGCCGAGGCCGTCGACGGGTTCTCCCGCGCGCAAGGTGGTCTGCTGACCGGTCAGGACCTGGCGGGTTGGTCGGCAGCGGTGGAGGAACCCATCACGGGCGGCTACGGCGACGTGACGGTGGCCAAGACCGGCCCCTGGGGTCAGGGTCCGGTGATGCTGCAGCAGCTGGCGCTGCTGGAGGCGGCCGGACTCGGAGCGCACCGACCAGGCAGCGCCGACTGGCTGCACCTGATCACCGAGTCCGCCAAGCTGTCCTTCGCCGACAGGGACGCCTGGTACGGCGACCCGACCGTCGCCGACGTGCCGTTGACCACGCTGCTGTCCTCGGCGTACGCCGCCGAACGGGCCGCACTGATCACCGACACGGCCTCGCTCGAGCTGCGGCCGGGGTCGCCGGACGGACGGGCCCCGGTGCTGCCGCCGTACTGGACCGAGGGAGCCGGGGGCGGTCCGGAGGCCGGCGGCGGCGAGCCCACCCTGAACCCGCCCCGGGGCGACACCTGTCACCTCGACGTGGTCGACGCGCACGGGATGATGATCTCGGCCACCCCGAGCGGTGGCTGGCTGCAGTCGTCGCCGACGATCCCCGAGCTCGGGTTCTGCCTGGGCAGCCGGGGCCAGATGTTCGCCCTGGTGGACGGGCTGCCCAACACCCTGCGGCCCGGCGTACGGCCGCGGACGACGCTGTCGCCGTCGTTGGCCCTGCGGGACGGCGAACCCTGGCTGGCGTTCGGGACCCCGGGCGGCGACAGCCAGGACCAGTGGAGTCTGCACGTGCTGCTCAATCTCCTGCACAGCAACGACAACCTGCAGGCCGCCATCGACCGGCCGTCGTTCGACACCGCCGCGATGATCGACTCCTTCCACCCGCACGGCTTCCGCCCCGGCAACCTGCGGCTGGAGGCCCGGCACCCGAGCCCGATCCGCGACCTGCTCGCCGAGCGGGGACACCGGCTCGAGGTCACCGGCGACTGGTCGCTGGGCCGGGTCAGCGCCGTCGCGCGGGAGGACGGCTGGCTCAAGGCCGGTGCGAACGCCCGCGGCGACCAGGGCTACGCGGCCGGACGGTGACTGCCGTTCCCGAGTCGGTGGCGGAGCCCGACTGCGTCCTGTGCGCCAAGCAGCGGGGCGAGGGTCCCTTGGTCTGCCCGGTGATCTTCGCCGACGACCTGGTGGTGGTCACGCACCGCGCGTCGGGAGCACTGGGCTACGTGTTCATCGAGACGAACCGACACGTCGCGTACGTGCACCAGCTCACCGACGCCGAAGCGGCCGCGGTCGGCCAGGTCCGTTCCAGGGTCGCGGCGGCCTTGGCGGCCGAACTGGACGTCGAGTACGTCTTCTCCATGGTGGTCGGCACCGGCGTCGCTCACTTCCACGAGCACGTCTTCGTCCGTCACGTCGGCACCCCGCCGGACCTACCCTGGGACAAGCCCTGGCTCGACGCTCCGACCGGCGACATCGACGCCTTGGTGACGAGACTCTCCGGTCACCTCTCCTGAGCCGGTCGTGCGGCGTCGGACAGCCTGCCGAGGGACTGGGTGCCCTGGTTGGTGCAGAGGAACCAGTGTCCGTGGGGTGAGCGCCAGAGGAAGACGCCGGGGTGGGGTGAGGTGACGGTCCACAGTCCGTGGGTCTTGGCGTTGTGCTCGCCGCGGGTGAGGGGTCCGAGGTTGGGGGGTCCGGTCTGGCCCGGGGTGCCGTCCCACCGGTACGGATCGGTGTGGTCGAGGTCCAGGCCCGCGCTGATGGAACCGGAGTAGGGGAAGACGGACGCGACCTGTCGGAGGCGGACGGCGTCGCGGACCCTTTGAGGGATCTCGTACGCGTCGACCGACGGGATGTGGTCGAGGTCGAGCACCGGTCGCAGGGTGATCTGGCAGGAGTGCTTGATCAGGAACTCGCGCAGCTGGGTGGCGAGCAGCGGTCTGACCCCGGGGTGGTCGACACGGACGACCCCCGTGCCGGTGGCCAGGGTCTGATCGGTCAGATGCACGTTGAGCACCACCCGGGGGCGGGACGCCTTCAGTCGCTGCTCCGTGAGCAAGTCACCGAGTCCGGGCAGGTCGAGGCGTAGTCCTGATCCGTCGGGAGGTGCGGTGTCGTCGGGTTCGCGGTTCCAGCCAGGTGGGGGCGGCTCTGGTGCCGGTCGGGGTCGAACCCGCTGCTGCCAGTGGTCGGGGATGTTCGGGTGGTCGACCGGGTCCGGGTCGTCCGGTTCGCCGTAGTCGTCGGCGGTCCAGGCCGGGGGCTCCGAATCCGGGTCGGGTAACGGCACTGGGCCGTCCGCCGCAGCGCCAACGGGCTCGCCCGATCGCCGGCCGTCGTCGGCGTGGCGCAGCAGCATCGCCACGATCACGGCAGGCTGGGCGAGGAGACCGAAGGCGGTGGCGCGTCGTTCGTCGGCGAGCTCCCGGCTGCCTTCCAGCGCGAGGATGTCGGCGAGTCGGTCGACCAGGGCGTAGACCATGATCAGGTCGCCGTGGTCGGCACGGACGATCATGGTGTTGATGCCGTCCTCGGAACGGCACAGCTGCACGAACCGCGCCTGCTTGGCCTGGACCCGTTGCTCTTCGGCCAGGGCGGGGTCGGCGGTCATGATCGCCGCCGCCAACCTGGTCAGGATCCGGGACCAGGGCAGACCAGCGACGATCGCTGCCATCTCCGCATCCACCGCAGCGGCGGCTTCCTGCGAGAGCTCACGGCAGGCGGCGACGATCTTGCGCGCCTGCCAGACCGGCAGCCACAGTTCCTGCACCGCGGCCCACAGCCGCGGGAAGCGGTGTTCGAGATCGGCGACGTCGGTCAGGAAGGCCCTGGCGGTCGGCTCCGACTGCTGCCGGAGAGCGGCGTACTCCCGGACGGCGAACTCGTCGACCAACGGTGTGCCGTCCGACCCGGATCGACGACCTGCCCCACCGGCGACACTCCTGGCGAACGGATCGATGGGATCGAGGCTGTGCAGGTCCAGCCAGGCCTTCAGGTCGAGGACGGTCCCGAGCTCCTCGGCCCGGATCCTGGCGTCGCGGGCCACGATCCGGTCGGCCAGCAGCCGGCCGGGCGAACGGCCGCCGCCGGTCCCCGCCGCACCCGCCTGACCCCTATCGAACATGTCACCGATTCTAGAGAAGGGCTCTGACAGTCCGATGCGATCCCTGCACCAGCAGACGGCCGGGCGTACGACCCGCCGAAACGCTGACCGGGCTGGGGTGTCCGCGAGCTCACGGCCGACTA
>JBMDXL010000164.1:0-2383 GCA_048594465.1 Microlunatus sp.
CCGGGACCGGATGACCACCCAGGACGTCGAGGCGATCACGCCGCAGACCCTGATCAACATCCGCCCGGTCGTCGCGGCGCTGAAGGAGTTCTTCGGCACCTCGCAGCTGAGCCAGTTCATGGACCAGACCAACCCGGTCGCGGGCCTGACGCACAAGCGGCGGCTGTCCGCCCTGGGCCCGGGCGGTCTGTCCCGTGACCGCGCCGGCATGGAGGTGCGCGACGTGCACACCTCCCACTACGGCCGGATGTGCCCGATCGAGACCCCGGAAGGCCCGAACATCGGCCTGATCGGCTCGCTCGCCTCCTTCGCCCGGGTGAACGCCTTCGGTTTCGTCGAGACGCCGTACCGCCGGGTGGTCGAGGGTCGGGTCACCGACGACGTCGACTACCTGACCGCCGACGAGGAGGACCGCTTCGTCATCGCGCAGGCCAACGCCAAGCTGACCGAGGACGGCACCTTCGCCACCGAGCGGGTGCTGGTCCGCAAGCGTCACGGTGAGACCGACGAGGTCCCGGCCTCCGAGGTGGCCTACATGGACGTGTCGCCGCGCCAGATGGTGTCGGTGGCCACGGCCATGATCCCGTTCCTCGAGCACGACGACGCCTCGCGCGCCCTGATGGGCTCGAACATGCAGCGTCAGGCCGTCCCGCTGCTCCGGTCGGACTCCCCGTTCGTGGGCACCGGCATGGAGTACCGCGGCGCGGTCGACGCGGGTGACGTCACCACCGCGACCGATCCCGGCGTGGTGACCTCGGTCAGCGCCGACCTGATCGACGTGGCCCAGGACGACGCCACCTACAAGACGTACCGGCTGGCCAAGTTCCGTCGCTCGAACCAGGGCACCTGCATCAACCAGCGTCCCCTGGTCTCGGTCGGGCAGCGTGTCGAGAAGGGCACGCCGTTGGCCGACGGTCCCTGCACCGACGGTGCCGAGATGGCGCTCGGGCGCAACCTGCTCGTCGCCTTCATGCCGTGGGAGGGCCACAACTACGAGGACGCGATCATCCTGTCGCAGCGTCTCGTCCAGGACGACGTCCTCACCTCGATCCACATCGAGGAGCACGAGGTCGACGCCCGTGACACCAAACTGGGTGCCGAGGAGATCACCCGGGACATCCCGAACGTCTCCGAGGAGATGCTGGCCGACCTCGACGAGCGCGGCATCATCCGCATCGGTGCCGAGGTCTCGACCGGCGACATCCTGGTCGGCAAGGTCACGCCGAAGGGCGAGACCGAGCTGACGCCGGAGGAGCGGCTGCTCCGCGCGATCTTCGGTGAGAAGGCGCGCGAGGTCCGCGACACCTCGCTGAAGGTGCCGCACGGTGAGTCCGGCACGGTCATCGGCGTCCGCGTCTTCGACCGCGACTCCGACGACGAGCTCGCCCCCGGGGTCAACCAGCTGGTCCGCGTCTACGTGGCCCAGAAGCGGAAGATCTCCAACGGTGACAAGCTCGCCGGCCGACACGGCAACAAGGGCGTCATCTCCAAGATCCTCCCGGTCGAGGACATGCCGTTCCTGGAGGACGGGACCCCGGTCGACATCGTGCTCAACCCGCTGGGTGTGCCGAGCCGGATGAACGTCGGTCAGGTGCTGGAGACCCACCTCGGGTGGGTGGCCAAGACCGGCTGGGACCTCGACGGTGTCGAGGGCGACTGGGCCGAGCGTCTGCGCGGCGTCGGTCTCGGCCACGTGGACGGCGACCAGCGTCTGGCCACCCCCGTGTTCGACGGCGCGACCGAGGCCGAGATCACCGGCCTGCTCGGTAACACGCTGCCGAACCGGGACGGTGTCCAGCTGGTCGACGGCGACGGCAAGGCGCGGCTGTTCGACGGCCGCTCCGGTGAGCCGTTCCCGAAGCCGGTCGGTGTCGGCTACATCTACATGCTGAAGCTGCACCACCTGGTGGACGACAAGATCCACGCCCGGTCGACCGGTCCGTACTCGATGATCACCCAGCAGCCGCTGGGCGGGAAGGCGCAGTTCGGCGGTCAGCGCTTCGGCGAGATGGAGGTCTGGGCACTGGAGGCGTACGGCGCCGCCTGGGCCCTGCAGGCGCTGCTCACCATCAAGTCCGACGACATCCACGGCCGCGTGAAGGTCTACGAGGCCATCGTCAAGGGCGAGAACATCCCCGAGCCCGGCATCCCCGAGTCGTTCAAGGTGCTGGTCAAGGAGATGAAGTCTCTCTGCCTGAACGTCGAGGTGCTGTCCAGCGACGGCACCGAGGTCGAGCTGAGGGACTCCGACGACGACAACTACCGCGCCAGCGAGGAGTTCGGCATCGACCTCTCCCGCCGGCCGGGTGAGTCGATGGGCGTCGAAGAGGTCTGAGCGTGACGGCGCCGGGGGTCGCACACCCCCGGCGTCCACGGTCGGTCA
>JBMDXL010000165.1:0-6164 GCA_048594465.1 Microlunatus sp.
GGATGCGGCCCGGACGGGGGCGCCGAGCAGGACGACCGACCCGGTGGTCGCACACGCCTCGATCACGGGGTCCAGCTCCCGCGCGTCGACAGCGACCGTCGGTGCGGTCAGGTCGTAGCCCGTCAGCGACAGCTCGGGGAAGACCACCAGCCGGGCCCGGGCGGCGAGCACGGTCAGGGCGTGCGCCTCGGCGTTGTCGGCCGGGGCGCCGGTGGTGGTCGGCGGCTGTGCGACCGCGATCGTCAGCGGACTCAGCGGTCTCAGCGGTCTCGGGGGGCGGGAGGCCAGGGGAGCGGGCACCGTCCCATCCTCGTCCACGCCCGGCCACCGGTCACCCTCGCTCAGATGGTGTGGCCGCCGTTGACGGTGATCCGCTGAGCGGTGACGAAGCCTGCGTCGTCGGAGACCACGTACGCGACCGCGCCGGCGACGTCCTCCGGTCGGCCGATCCGCCCGAGCGGGATCTCCGCCAGGTAGTCCGACGTGTCGGCACCCTCGTGCCGCTCGACGGGGATCCAGCCGGGCGCGACCAGGTTCACGGTGATCCCGGACGGACCGAGCTCGCGGGCCCAGATCTTGACCAGCTCGGCCTCGGCCGCCTTGGCCGCCGAGTAGGCCGACCACCCGGGCTTGGCCCGGTCCACCATGTCGGAGCCGATCAGCACCAGCCGGCCGAAGGCGTGGTCCCGCATCGCGGGCAGGGTGGCGCGGGCGAGCAGGGTAGGTCTCTTCATGTAGAAGGTCAGCTGGTCGATGTGGTCCTGCCAGGTCAGGCTCTCCAGCTCGGTCACCGGCTGCGGACCGGTGGCGTTGGCCACCACCGCCAGGACCGGACCCAGGTCGGCGGTCACCGCCGCCACCAGCGCGGTCACCGCGTCCTCGTCGGTCACGTCGGCCCCGTACGCCGCGGCGGACCCGCCGGCCCGTCGGATCTCGTCCACCACCTGCGCCGCCGCGTCGGCCCCGGCACGGTAGTTGACGGCGACCGACCAGCCCTGCGCCGCGAGCCGGCGGGCGATGACCGCACCGAGGCCGCGGGAGGCGCCGGTGACCAGGGCGACTCGCGATGACGACACAGCCGAACGCTACCGGAGTGCCGTCCGGCCCCGCGGGTCGCTACGATCAGCGGACGCGGTGGTGAGAGCGCTCCTACCTGGGCGGGGTGAGAGCGCTCTGATCGCCTGGAGACCAACGTGGGAGTGTCGTGGCGAAGAAGCCGGCGCAGCAGCAGCGGGAACGGGTCGGAGCACGCGAGGGCGTCGACCTGGTGCCCGACGGCGTGGGCCCCGCCCGACCGCCGACCCTGGAGACCGTGGCTGCCCGCGCCGGGGTCTCCCGCGCGACCGCCTCCCGGGTGGTCAACCGGTTGGACCGGGTCGCCCCGCACGTGGTCGCCTCGGTCAACGCGGCGATCGAGGAGCTGGGCTACGTTCCCAACCAGGCCGCCCGGTCGCTGGCCCGGCGGCGTACGGCGGTGATCGCGGTGGTCATCCCGGAGTCGACCGAGCGGCTGTTCGCCGATCCGTTCTTCGCCACCGTCGTGCAGGGGGCGGCAGCCCACCTGCGTCGGACCGACTACACGCTGAACCTGGTGCTCGGCTCGGACCAGGAGGACAAGAGCCGGCGGTACCTGACCGGCGGCAACGTCGACGGGGTGCTGGTCGTCTCCCAGCACGAGGGGGATCTCCCGCTGACCCGGCTCGGTCTGTCCGTGCCGATCGTCTTCGCCGGACGACCCGCCGTCGACTTCGGCGAGCACGGTCACTTCGTCGACGTGGACAACCGGGCCGCGGCGGCCACGGGAGTCCGTCACCTGGTGGCGCAGGGTCGCACCCGGATCGCCACCATCGCCGGCGCCCAGGACCTGGCCGCCGGTCGCGATCGACTGGCCGGCTGGCAGGACGTGCTGACCGAGGCGGGACTCGCGCCCGATCTGGTGGAGGTCGGGGACTTCACCCCGGAGTCCGGCACGGTGGCGATGGAGCGGCTGCTCGACGGGCCCGCGTTCGACGGGGTGTTCGCCGCCAACGACCAGATGGCCTTCGGGGCCATCTCCGCCCTGGTCCGGGCCGGGCGCTCGGTGCCCGAGGACGTGGCGGTCGTCGGTTTCGACGACGACCAGTTCAGCCGAGCGGCGCGACCGACCATCACCACGGTGCACCAGCCCGCCCGGGAGATGGGCGAGGTGATGGCCTCGCACCTGCTGGCCCTGTTGGCCGGTGAGCGGGTGGAGCAGGTGACCGTGCTGCCGACCCGGCTGGTGGTGCGCGAGTCCGCCTGAGCCGGTCCGGACGTGGGAGCGCCCGCCCCCCGGGAGGGGGCGGGCGCGTCGGGATCCTCGTCGACCATGTTCCTGGTGGGTCAGTGCTTCAGCATCGGGTCGGCGTTGAAAGTGGTGCGAGTCCAACGATCGATCCAGCGCAGCGCACGACGGAACGTGTTGTCCGTGGTCACCTGGGCCATCATCACGAGTTCACCTCCTCGGAGCTGGGTCGTCCTGCGTACGAGGTCCAGTTTGACATCGTTGTCAGCGTGACCGAAGGGCGCGTGACCGACCTCATGCGGCCAGCGGCGCGAGTGGTCCGCTCCGGTGCGCGTTCGTGTTCGGGTGGTCGGTCACGCGACCGGGCTCGGGCAGGCCAGGTCGGAGCCGGGCAGCGCCCCGAGGGCGACCTGGCGCCGGATCAGCCGCCCACCCGCTTGATCTTGAACAACCACTGGATCCCTGCGCCCTGCCACATCGGCGGGGCGTAGGGGTTCTCCTCGGTGGGGAAGTTCTCCCAGTTCGACTGGTTGAACTCGAAGAACTCCAGCGGGCGGTACATCAGCGGCACGCACGGGATCTCCTTGCGGTAGATCGTGTCGAGCGCGGCGTAGGCGGTCTTGGCCTCCTCGTCGTTCGCAGCGCCCGCTGCCGCGTCGAGGAGCTGGGGAACCTGGGCGCTGGTGAACCTGCCGTAGTTGTAGAAGGCGGTCCTGCCGACCGCCGCCACGCCGCGGGAGTCCAGGGCATCCCGGAACCGCGCCCACGGGCTGGCCGGCGAGACCCCGGAGTAGGAGTACATGCAGAGGTCGAAGTTGCCGTTCTGCATCGCCTGGATCATGGTCGGGGCCTGCGGGAACTCGGTCTGGATGCCGATCCCGATCTCCTGGGCGGACTTCGCCACGATCTCGCACGCGGTGTTCCAGTCGGTCCAACCGGTCGGGGTGATCAGCTTCCAGCCGCCCAGCTTCGTGCCGTCGGGCAGCTGGTAGATGCCGTCGGAACCCTTCGTCGCCTTGAGCTCGTTCTCCAGGATGTCGATGGCCTTGTCCTTGTCGTAGGACCAGCCCTCGGACGCCACGGCTGTCGCGTCGTAGAACTTCGACTCGTAGCCGGTCGGCACCACCAGCGAGGCGTTCGCCGGGTCGGAGTAGTCCGACATCGCGGTGGTGGCGATGTTGGGGTAGTTGATCGAGTACGCGATCGCCCGCCGGACCCGCGGATCGTCGAGGCCCTTCCGGGACAGGTTGAAGATCAGCATCGGCAGATTGCCCGGCACGTAGTACGGCTTGGCCTTGAGCCAGGTGCCGACCGGTGCCGACTTGTCCTCCCACATCTTCCAGATCTGGGGGGTGAACTGCTGCGAGGCGTCGATCTCGCCGCTCTCCAGCTTGATGTCGCCGTCGTTGCCGGTCTTGAAGATCGGGTGGTTGACGGTGGACATCGCCGGCGTGCCGTGGACCTGCGCGCCCCAGTACGCGTCGGTCCGCTTCAGATTGATCTGGGTCTGGTCGGCCTTGTCGAGGCGGAAAGGTCCCGAGCCCACCGGCTCGCTGTTCTTGTCCTCGGTCAAGGCGGTCCCCGTCAGCTTCGAGAACACGCTGGTCGGCAGGACGTAGACCGTGGCCAGAGCGCTGCGCACGCTGCCCGGGTTGAACGGGTCCTTCTTGCAGACGAACCTCACCGTGCGGTCGTCGACCGCGACGACCGAGTCGAGGTAGTCCCAGACGTTCGAGTAGCTGACGCTGGCGTCCTTGGCCAGCTCGAAGGTGAAGACCACGTCGTCAGCGGTGACCGGGCTGCCGTCGTGCCAGGTCGCCTCCGGGAAGAGCGGCACGACGAAGGTGCCCGGCTCGGGCACCTGCAGCTCTCGGCCCAGCCCCGGACTGAGGGATCCGTCCAGCAGGTTGAAGCGCAGCAGGGTCTCGTAGATCAGCTGCATCTGGTTCTGGGCGCAGGGGAAGGCCGTCGTCGGCCCCAGCGGGTTGAAGCTCGTCGGCGGACCCCACTGGAATCCCGAGACGAAGAGCGTGTCGCCCGAGGCGCCGGCTCGACCGGTCGACTCCGACGACCCCGAGCTGTTGCCGGTCTGTGCGGTGCCGCAGCCGGTCAGGGCCCAGCCGGCCCCACCCACCGCCAGGCCGGTGAGGCTCAAGAACGTGCGTCGGCCCAGTGTGGGCGCGACCGTCGAGGGCAGGGCGGGGCGGTGAGTGGGGGGCAAGGGTTCCTCCTCGAACGATGCCGGATGCTGCTGAGGTGCTGGGAGTCGGGCCGGGAGGGCGTGGACTCAGCGGTCGCAACCGCCGTCCTTGTCAGGCCGCGAGTAGGCCTTGCGGACGTCGACGGTCCCCTTGTACGCGTACGGGTCCTCCCCGGCGACCAGGACGATGTCGCGGAAGTCGGCGATGCCCATGTGCTCGTCCGCCCCGGGCGGCGACCACGGCAGCAGCGACTCCGCGCTCATGTAGTGGTTGGCCAGCGCGCGTCGGTAGCCGTGCCGCCCCGAGTTCTCCAGCGACCGGTGCAGCAGGTAGCCGTTGAAGATCAGCGCCGTGCCGGCCGGGATCTCCACCGGCACCGCGTCGGCGTCGGTGTAGGGGAAGTCGTAGGACTCCGTGGTGCAGTCGAAACGGGGGTCGTCCTGCTCGCGGGCCGGGTAGAGGACCCCGCGACGGTGCGAGCCCGGCAGCACCCACAGGCACCCGTTCTCGATCGTCGCGTCGTCGAGGGCGATCCAGACCGCGGTCAGGGAGCGGTCGCGGGTCGGGATGAAGAACTCGTCCTGGTGCCACGCCTGTCCGGGCTTGCCCTCGCTCTTGATGAAGAGCATCGACTGCATGGCCTTGACGTTCGGACCGATCACCGAGACGAGCGCGTCCACGATCTTCGGGGTGTGCAGGGCCCGCTCGGCGGCGGCGGAGAGCTTGTGCGGGTAGTGGATGCACAGGAACTGGCGCAGCATCTCCTCGTCCGACAGGTCCGCCGCCGGAGCGGGGGTGGTGTCGTGGGACTCGGAGTATCCATAGGTGATGTCGCCGTAGTCGCCCCGGCAGATCCGCAGCGCCTCGGCGTTGATCTCGGCGACCTCGGCGGGCGACAGCGCGTTGGCCAGGAGGGCGAACCCGTTCTCGGCGAAGTGGGCGGCGAGCTCCGGCCCGGCGGCGTCGAAGAAGGTCAGGGCGGGGGCGGTACGGGTGGACACGGCGGTCATCGGGGGCCTTTCTGGTGCGGCGTTTCGGTGCCACCAGCGTCGCAGCCGGACGGCGGGCAGGGAATGTCGCGGACCACCCGGTTAATATCCGATCGTGACATCGGCGCCCCTCACCATCGTCAAGCGGCAGTCGGTCCGGGCGGCCGACTACCCGGCCGCCGCGACCTTCGGCCCGCGTGAGCTGTTCGACGACGAGTTCATCTGGTTGCTGCGCGGTTCGGCGGTCTGGACGGTGCAGGAGGGGCGCGGTCGTCCGGGCGAGCAGATCGTGCTCCGGCCCGGCATGCTGGCTCTCTCCCGGCTCGGCACCGTCGACCACCTGCAGTGGGACCCGCACCTGGTCTCCACCCACGGGTACGCCCACTTCACCGTCGCCGGCACCGAGCGGCTCGGTCCGCGCAGCGGCTGGCCCAAGGTCCGCGACATGGCGGCCGCCCCGCTGCTCGGGGGGCTGACCACCTACCTGCTGGAGCTGGCCAAGCTGCCCGGTGAGGACGCGGCCCGGCGCACCGACGAGCTGCTCGTCTTGCTGCTGGACCTGTTCGTCACCGGACCGTTCGGCAGCTCGCCGTGGGACGGTCTGCCGGCCCCCCTGGTGGCCGCGATCGACGCCGCCCGGACGATCTGGATCGCCGAGGGGATGCGGATCATCTCGGTGGAGGAGCTGGCGGGGCGGGCGAGCATCTCCCC
>JBMDXL010000166.1:0-2101 GCA_048594465.1 Microlunatus sp.
TCCGCACCGGGACGTCGGTGGTGCTCGACTGGAACATGTGGAGCAGGTCGCGGCGAGCAGAGGCGGTGGAGCGCGCGACCGCCCTCGGTCTGGTCTGTCACCTGCACCACGTCGAGGTCCCACTTGATGTGGCCATCCAGCGAGCTTCGGACCGTCGGGACCCTTGGGCGCACCGACTCGACGCGGACGCCGTCCGCCACCTCGCTGCACTGTTCGAGGCGCCGGAAGAGTCTGAGGGGTTCGTACTGCATGTGGAGCGAGACGACCCGACTGGCCACTAGACCGAGCGCCACGATCTCGCTGAACGGTCGGGCTACGGCGCCGCCTCGACGGCGCTAATACACCTCTGGGCTCGTGAGGGATGCCACTGCATCGAGGGCTTGGCTGAGCGTCGCCTGGGGTGAGGCACTCGCGTCGATGTGCTCGATCCGCCAGCCAGCTTCGGCGGCAAGCTGGAGCTCAACAGCGGTGCGCGCGGCGTGTGCTTCGGTCCAGGCATGAATGCGTGCCAGCCGGTCCGGCTCGTCATGCCCAGTCGCACACGCCACACGATCGGATCGGCTCAGCCATTCCTCGCCCCGCTCGGCAGCAGCTCGGTCAGTGGCGATCGCAGCCGGTACCCGGAGATCGACTACAAGGGCGTGTGCTGCCAGCCCGCGCACAGCTTCTAGGTGCCGCCGGAGCCGACGAGGATCACCGACTGCCCACGGCAGGTCCCCGGCCATCCCAGCAGGATGCCAATCGGTGACCGCCAGAGACCCTCGCGGATGAGCAGCGACCCAGGTTGCGTATGCGGTCTCGAGGTCCTCCGGGGTAGGCGTCCCCGTCCGCAGGAACTTGCTGGCGGCAACGGCGAATTCGGGACGAGTGAAGAGCTCGTCCTCACGGCATACGTCGACGACCATTCCGGTCGGCTGCAGGAAGGCTCCAACAGCTCGGCTCAGGCTCGTCTTCCCGGCACCGGCCGACCCCGCCAGAGCAATCCAGACACCAAGCACGTGCCCAGTCTCAACCGTCCCCGCTCGATGTCCGCAGAACGGTCGCTGACAGACTTATTCGATGTCGTCTCTTGAGCAGCGGTTCTTCGACCAAGTCGCTGCACGTCGGGTTGTCCGGCCTTCGGTGCGCGCGATCGTGCTGTCCAGCGATGGCGAGCGAGTTCTTGTCCAGCGACCAAGCGACAGTCCCGGCAGCAACTACGCCTTCATCGGTGGTGAGTACGAGATCGGCGACACCTTCGACTCACGGATCCGGGCCGAGGTTGAGGAGGAGACAAACGCCCGGGTGACCGGTTGGGACTACCTCTTCGTCGTCGAGAACCGGTTCATGGCGGGTGAGCACAAGATCCATGGCCTCGAGCACTACCTGCGCGTCTCGATCGACCGCGAGGATGTCGCTTCTGCTGAGCCGCACCTTGTGCAGGAGTGGCTTGCGATCCAGGACCTCGCCACCAGGGAGCTGCGACCAACCGTGGTGCGCGACCTGGTGGCAAGCGGCGACCTGGCCAGCGCTGGTCACCTCATCGTCGACGGTTGGACAGGGTAAGGGGCATCCATTCTCCGTTCAGCGGTCGGCCACTGCGAGCTGCGCTCGACGGTCGTTGCGCAATGGGTGGCGTGCACCAAGCGAATGTCGGCAGACCTAGGCTTGGGCCGTGAGGACAAGTGTGCGAACGCTGGAGTCCTTGGTCGCTGGTCTGGATGCCGTGTTCGTGACACCGCCGAACCTCCCCGATGACACCGCTGATGAAGACTTTGAACTGTCTGTAGGCGTCGAAGAGCTGCAGTCAGCCGTCATAGGCGGCTTGAGCCGAACCTCCATCAGCACCGCTGCGGTCCTCTCGGGCATTCCCTGTGCCGAGATGTTGCTAGCGACCTTCGGATCGAGGATGACGCCGCCCCAGCTCGCGGCTGTCAGCGCACTGCGCGACTCTCTGCGATCAGCCTGAGCGGCCGCATCCATCGCGCAAGGGATAACCCGCCGCCGCTGCGGTTGACGGTGAACCGCGAAACTACTCATCGGGTTGAGTCGGGCCCGATTCGGGGTGGAGGGCCCGCCGCGCTCGGTAGCCGGCCGATCGCAGCTTCGCCCTCCGTCCCGC
>JBMDXL010000167.1:0-2535 GCA_048594465.1 Microlunatus sp.
GACCCGACCACCGGCTGATCGACCTCGTCGCCCCCCTGGTCGACCCGCGGTCGTTGTGGCCGGCCGACAGGTGGGCTGCCGTTCCTGGTCCGGCGGCGACGGGGTCTGGTCCGGCGGCGACGGGGCCTGGCCCGGTGGCGACGGGGCCTGGCCCGGGGACGCCAGGGCCTGGCCCGAGGACGCCAGGGCCTGGACCGAGGACGCCGGCGTGACCGAATCGACCGTGGCCGAGTCGCCCTGGACCGAGATGCCCGGGCCGCCCGGGCCGGACGCGGTCAGGACGTCCGGGACCGACGTGGTCAGGACGTCCGGGACCGACGTGGTCAAGCGGGCGAATCGTCCGGCGTGGCCTCGTGGTGACGACGACCGGCCGTCCGCTCGTCCTGCTTGAGCCGCGCCTCGAACAGGTGCCGACGGCCGTCCGCGAGCTCGTCCCGCGCCTGCTTCTCCAGCTCACGGAAGGTCGACCAGTAGGTGTCGTCGTACTCCTCGACGATCTGGAAGGTCCACCGCCCGGCCAGCACGTTGCGACCCACCAGCTCGGTCTGCAGCCGGTCGGCGACCGCGTCGTGGCCGGCCTCGCGCAGCGAGGTCAGGGCCTCCCCCAGCTGGATGTCGGCGGAGCCGGTGAGCTGGTGGAACGAGTAGAGGTGGCCCCGGGCCCGCTCGCAGGTCTCCAGCGCCTCCGACAGCTTCCCGAGCGCCTCCACCGTGGCGTCGTCGACGCCCGCCGGGGTGCGGTGGTCAGGATCGGGCAGATCCTCGGACGGGACGTCGGACATCGCGGTCTCCTCTGTGGGTCGTTGCGGCACCCTCCGGTCGGCCCGGCCCGTCCGGCTGCACCACGTGCGGCCAGGCGGGCCGGCCCATCAGGTCAGCGGGTGAGGCGTCGGTGAGTGGCCCGGTGCGGGCGAGCCGCCTCGGCCCCGAGCCGGGACAGCTTGTTGGCCTCGTAGTCGGCGAAGTTGCCCTCGAACCAGAACCACTGGGCCTGGTCCTCGTCGTCACCCTCCCAGGCCAGGATGTGGGTGGCGACCCGGTCCAGGAACCAGCGATCGTGGGAGATGACCACGGCGCAGCCCGGGAACTCGAGCAGCGCGTCCTCCAGCGACGACAGGGTCTCCACGTCGAGGTCGTTGGTCGGCTCGTCGAGCAGCAGCAGGTTGCCGCCCATCTTCAGCGTCAGCGCCAGGTTCAGCCGGTTGCGCTCACCACCGGACAGCACGCCGGCCGGCTTCTGCTGGTCGGGACCCTTGAAGCCGAACGAGGCGACGTACGCCCGCGAGGGCACCTCGAAGTTGGCGACCTTGATGTAGTCGAGGCCGTCGGAGACCAGCTCCCAGACGTTCTTCTTCGGGTCCAGACCGGCCCGGCTCTGGTCGACGTAGGAGAACTTCACCGTGTCGCCCAGCTTGAGCGACCCGCCGTCCGGGGTCTCCTCGCCGATGATCATCCGGAACAGGGTCGACTTGCCGACGCCGTTCGGACCGACCACACCGACGATGCCCGCGCGCGGCAGGTTGAAGCTGAGACCGTCGAACAGCAGCCGGTCGCCGAATCCCTTGACCAGCTTGGTCACGTCGAGCACGTTGCTGCCCAGCCGCGGACCCGACGGGATGTTGATCTCCTCGAAGTCCAGCTTGCGGTTGCGCTCGGCCTCCGCCGCCATCTCCTCGTACCGCGCCAGACGCGCCTTGCTCTTGGCCTGCCGGGCCTTGGGGTTGGAGCGGGCCCACTCCAGCTCGCGCTCCAGGATCTTGGCCCGCTTGGCGTCGCGCTTGCCCTCGACCTGCAGGCGGGACTTCTTGGTCTCCAGGTAGGTCGAGTAGTTGCCCTCGTACGGGTGCGTGCGACCGCGGTCGAGCTCGAGGATCCACTCCGCGACGTTGTCGAGGAAGTACCGGTCGTGGGTCACGGCCAGGACCGCACCGGCGTACGCCTTGAGGTGGCCCTCGAGCCAGTGCACCGACTCGGCGTCCAGGTGGTTGGTCGGCTCGTCGAGCAGCAGCAGGTCGGGCTGCTGCAGCAGCAGCTTGCACAGCGCGACCCGACGTCGCTCACCACCGGAGAGGATGTCGACGGGCGTGTCCGGCGGCGGGCAG
Organism: Microlunatus sp.; assembly: GCA_048594465.1. GTDB lineage: Bacteria > Actinomycetota > Actinomycetes > Propionibacteriales > Propionibacteriaceae > Microlunatus. The sequence continues at coordinate 2,103 of JBMDXL010000167.1, forward strand.
CGGAGGGCGTCCATCGCCTGCTCGAGCTGGGAGTCGATGTCCCAGGCGTTGCGGTTGTCCAGCTCGGTCTGCACCTCGCCCATCTCCGCCATCAAGGCGTCGAAGTCGGCGTCCGGCTCGGACATGGCCAGGCCCAGCTCGTCCATCCGGGACTGGAGAGCCTTGATGTCGGCGACCGCCTCCTCGACGTTCTCCAGCACCGTCTTGCCCTCGGTCAGCGGGGGCTCCTGCAGGAGGATGCCGACCGTCGCCTCCTTGGCCAGCATGGCGTCGCCGTTGCTCGGCTTGACCAGCCCGGCCATCAGCTTGAGCAGCGTGGACTTGCCGGTGCCGTTCGGACCGACCACGCCGATCTTGGCGCCGGGGTAGAACGACAGCGTCACGTTGTCCAGCACGACCTTGTCGCCGAGGGACTTGCGGACGTTGTGCATCG
>JBMDXL010000168.1:0-1528 GCA_048594465.1 Microlunatus sp.
GGGTCCTCGTCCGCGCAGTGGCCCAGACCGGCCCAGTCGGCCACCCAGTCCCCCAGTGCCGGTGCGACCTCGGGTGCGGCGCTCATGTCTACCCCTGTTCAGCAACTACCTGGAACGGCTCGAACAGCTCGGCCGTGGGTACCGACCGCGCAATGTCAGGCTAGAGCGGGCGACCACACCCCGGGCATCGTCCGAATCGTCGCGAGCAATGGCCGAACGGTTGATTCCTGAACCATCGGTTCACACGCTCAAGTTTCACCGCTCAACAAACTCCCGTCCCCCGCCAGACCGGCGCGACACGCGCTGAGGAGGGCCGACGGCATCCACGGGTTACCCTGATGGTATGGACGGTCGCGCCCACAATGTCTCTGCTGTGCTCAGATTGCTTCTCGGTTTCGTCGTGCTCAGCACGATCGCCGGGTTGCTGATGGCTGGGCTGGCGATCCCGGCGGTCGGGGCCACCGGCCAGATGGCCAAGGGGGGCGTCGGGGTCTTCAACGACCTGCCGAGCGAGTTCACCGTCTCCCCGCTGGCGCAGCAGTCGCGCATCCTCAACGCCGACGGCAAGGTCATCGCCAACCCGTACGACGAGAACCGCATCATCGTGCCGCTGGCGAAGATCTCGAAGAACATGCAGAACGCGCAGTTGGCCATCGAGGACTCGCGCTTCTACGAGCACAACGGTCTCGACGTGCGCGGCTTCAGCCGAGCCATGGTCTCCAACCTCCAGGGCGGCGACACGCAGGGCGCCTCGACCCTCACGCAGCAGTACGTCAAGATCTCACTGCAGTACCGCGCGCTGAGCAACGGAGACAAGGATGCCGCGGCGGCTGCGGTCGAGAAGTCCTACTCCCGCAAGCTCCAGGAGCTCAAGTACGCCCTGAACGTCGAGGAGAACTTCACCAAGGAGCAGATCCTCGAGGGCTACCTCAACCTCGTGTACTACGGCGACCAGGCCTACGGCGTCGAGGCCGCCGCCCAGAACTACTTCGGTGTCTCCGCCGCCAAGCTCAACCTCGGCCAGGCAGCCCTGCTGGCCGGCATCGTCCAGCAGCCCACCGCGTTCAACCCGGTGCTGAACCCCAAGGCCGCCCAGTCGCGCCGAAACCTGGTTCTGGACCGCATGCAGACCCTCGGGCTGGCGTCAGCCAAGGACGTCGCCGCTGCCAAGAAGCAGGAGGTCGCGAAGGTCGTCAAGCGCAAGCCGGCCAAGGGCGTCTGCCACCGCTCGCCCGAGCCGTACTTCTGCGCCTACGTCATGGAGTGGCTGCAGAAGTCACCCCAGATGGCCGTGCTGGGCAAGACCCCGGCCGAGCGACTGAAGACCATCAACCAGGGCGGGCTGGTCATTCGCACCACGCTGAACCCCGCCATGCAGGCGAGCGCCAAGAAGGAACTCGCCAAGGCCGTCAAGCCCGGCAACAAGCAGAACCTCGGCGGCGCCGTGACCATGATCGAGCCGGGCACGGGCAAGGTGCTCGCGATGGTCCAGGCCACGGACTTCACGAAGTACCAGACCAACCTCAAC
>JBMDXL010000169.1:0-2870 GCA_048594465.1 Microlunatus sp.
GGGGCCGTGATGGTGATGGCCGATCTGTCCCGCGCGCTGAAGAGCCACTGCCGGATGGACTGGATGGCCATCTCCTCGTACGGCTCGGGCACCCAGTCCTCCGGGGTCGTCCGCATCCTCAAGGACCTCAACACCGACATCCACGGGCTGCACGTGCTGGTGGTCGAGGACATCATCGACACCGGTCTGACGCTGTCGTACCTGATCGGCAACCTGATGTCGCGCAACCCGGCGAGCCTGAAGATCATGACGGCGTTCCGCAAGCCGGAGGCGGCCAAGAACACCGTCGACGTCGCCTACGTCGGCTTCGACATCCCGAACGAGTTCGTGGTCGGCTACGGGCTCGACTACGACGGGCACTACCGCAACCTCACGTCGGTGGGGACGCTCGCGCCGCACGTCTACAGCTGACGACGTCCGGCTGGCACGCCCCGCGGTCACCGCACGGTCAGGGACGACCCATCCCGTAGTAGTCCCACCCGGCCTCTCGCCAGGCGGCGCTGTCGAGGCAGTTCCGGCCGTCGACGACGACCTTGCCGGTGGTGAGTGAGGCGGCGTGGACCGGATCCAGCTGCCGGCGGTACTGGTCCCACTCGGTGACCACGAGGACGGCGTCGGCTTCGTGGAGGGCTGCGTCGAGATCGTCGACGTAGGTGAGCTGGGGATGCCGCCGACGAGCGTTGTCCAGGGCGGCGGGGTCCGTCACGGTGACCCGCGCTCCCAGCCCGTGCAGCCGGACGGCGGCGTCCAGGGCCGGTGAGTCCCGGATGTCGTCGGAGTGCGGCTTGAAGGCCGCCCCGAGCACGGTGATGCTGCGCTGGTACACCGACCCGCCCAGCGCCTCAACGGTCAGCTGGACCGCACGGTCCCGGCGACGCAGGTTGATGGCGTCGACCTCGCGAAGAAAGGCCACCGACTCTCCTCGCCCGAGTTCCTCCGCCCGCGCCGAGAACGCGCGGATGTCCTTGGGCAGGCAGCCGCCGCCGAAACCGATGCCGGCGCCGAGGAAGCGCCGCCCGATCCGGTCGTCCAGTCCGATGGCGTCGGCCAGCTGGGTGACGTCGGCGCCGGTCACCTCGGCGATCTCCGCCATCGCGTTGATGAAGGAGATCTTGGTGGCCAGGAACGCGTTGGCCGCCGTCTTGACCAGCTCGGACGTGGCCAGATCCATCACCAGCAGCGGCGTCCCTTTGGCCACCGCCTGGTGGTAGACCCGTCGAAGGATCTCCACCGCCCGCAGTCCGGCCTCGTCACCTGCTGTGCCGACGACCAACCGGTCCGGGTCGATGGTGTCCTTGATCGCCCAGCCCTCCCGCAGGAACTCCGGGTTCCAGACCAGAGTCGCGCCGGTCGGGGCGATCTGCTCGGCTAGGCGGGCCGCGGTACCCACCGGGACTGTGGACTTGCCCGCCACCACGTCGCCGGATGAGAGGTGCGGGATCAGGGCGGCGACCGCAGCGTCGACGTAGGTGAGGTCGGCGGCGTGGCTGTCGCGCTGCTGCGGTGTGCCGACACCGATGAAGTGGACGTCGGCGCCGGCCGCCTCGCTGATGTCGGTGGAGAACCGGAGCCGTCCTTCCGCAACGCCAGCGGCCAGGATCTCGGCCAGACCCGGCTCGAAGAAGGTCGGTGTCCCGGAGGCCAGCAGGGCGACCTTCTCGTGGTCGGTGTCGATGCCGATCACCTCGTGCCCCGTCGAGGCCATCGCCGCCGCGTGCACCGCGCCCAGGTACCCACAGCCGATCACTGACAAGCGCATCGTGCACCTCCGCGAGATGTGCCACGTCGGGCCCGACGCGGAAGATTCGGATGCTAGCCCGTCTCGCTCGACTGCTCGCTCTCACGAGGCCCGGTGATCAACTGAGTCTGAGACATCCTTAGGCTCTTCTCATGAGCATCTTCCGCACCAAGAGCGTCGACGACGTGCTGGCCAACAGCAACATCGACAGCCACGGCGACCCGGTGCCCGGGAAGGGCCATCTGGCCAGGAACCTGACCGCCTGGGACCTGATGGGATTCGGGATCGGCATCGTGATCGGCACCGGCATCTTCACCCTGACCGGTCTGCAGGCCAAGAACAGCGCCGGACCCGCCATCATGATCTCGTTCCTCATCGCCGGCTTCGTCAGCCTGCTGGCCGCCCTCTGCTACGCCGAGCTGGCCGCTGCCGTCCCGGCGGCCGACAGCTCCTACACCTACGCCTACACCACGATCGGCGAGATCTTCGCCTGGATCATCGCCTGGGACCTGATCCTGGAGTTCGCGCTCGGGGCCGCCGTGGTGGCCCGCGGCTGGTCGGGCTACCTGCTCGGGGTCTTCCCGTTCCTGCCGAGCTCGATCTTCGGCGAGGACTCGGTGATCAACCTCGGCGCGGTGTTCATCGTGCTGGTGCTGGGCGCGGTGGCCATCAAGGGCGTCAAGGAGTCGGCCTGGGTGACCAACACCCTGGTCATCATCAAGGTGTCGGTCTGCCTGTTCGTCATCCTGGTCGGTCTGTTCTTCATCCAGAAGGCCAACCTGGTGCCTTTCATCCCGCCGAGCCAGCCGGTGGAGGCCAGCGAGACCACCAGCACCCTCACCGCCCCGCTCTGGCAGGTGCTCACCGGGACCACCCCGACCGCGTTCGGGATGGTCGGGGTCTTCGTCGCAGCGGCGGTCGTCTTCTTCGCGTACAGCGGCTTCGAGGCCGTCGCCAACCTGGGCGAGGAGACGCGCAACCCCAAGCGGGACATGCCCCTCGGTCTGCTCGGCACGCTGGGCATCTGCACCCTGCTCTACATGGGCGTCTGCCTGGTCATCACCGGGATGGTGAAGTACACCGACCTCAGCGAGGGCGACGCGGTGGCCCAGGTCTTCCGCGAGGTCGGGCT
>JBMDXL010000017.1:0-2470 GCA_048594465.1 Microlunatus sp.
GACGGTCAGGTCCGGCTGATGACCAAGATCGCCCACCTTTACCACGAGCGACAGCTCCGTCAGAGCGAGATCGCCACGCTGCTGCATATCTCCCAGGCCAAGGTGTCCCGGCTGCTGAAGCGCGCCGGCGAGCTCGGCATCGTACGGACCGTCGTGGTGGTCGCCCAGGGCGTCCACACCGACCTCGAGCAGGCGCTGGAGGAACGGTACGGGCTGCTGGAGGCGGTCGTGGTGGACGTCGAGGGCGACGAGGCCGCCGTCTCGGCCGCGCTGGGGTCGGCGGGGGCGGGCTACCTGGAGGCGACCCTGGCCGGCGGCGAGCGGATCGGCGTGTCGTCGTGGAGCCAGACGCTGCTGAGCGTGGTCGACCGGCTGCGCCCGCTGCGCACCTCCGGAGCCGAGTCCGTCGTGCAGCTGGTCGGGGGCGTCGGGGTGGCCCCGGTGCAGGCCCAGGCCAACCGCCTGCTCGAGGAGCTCGCCGGCCTGATCGGCGCGGACCCCGTGTACGTCCCCGCGCCCGGGCTGGTGGGTGGGGCGGCCATGCGCCGGAGCCTGCTGGCCGATCCGGCGATGACGGGCGTCGCCGCCCGGTGGACCGATCTGACCACGGCGCTCGTGGGCATCGGCAGCCTGCAGCCGTCCGCCCTGCTGCAGCAGAGCGGCAACGCCATCGCCCCGGCCGAGCAGGACGCCCTGCGGGCGCTGGGCGCGGTCGGTGACGTGTGCACCCGCTTCTTCGACGCGGCCGGGCACCTGGTGGCCTCCGACCTGGACGCCCGGGTGGTGGGCATCGACCCGGACGACTACCGCCGCATCCCCCGCCGGATCGGTCTGGCCGGGGGCGAGCGCAAGCACGCCGCCATCCGGGCCGCCGTCGCCGGGTCCTGGGTGAACGTGCTGGTCACCGACCTGGCCACCGCGCGCGCCCTGGTGGCCACCCCGTGATCCGCCGGCTGTGGGACCGGGTCGCCCACCTCGGTCCCGAGGCGATCAGGTTCGGCATCGTCGGGCTCACCGGGGTCGCGTTGCAGTTCGTCGTGTTCAACGTGCTCCGCTACGCCGGGCCCGGCGGCGTGGGGGTGCTGGAGGCGAAACCGATCACCGCGCAGGTGATCGCGATCGGGGCGGCCACGGTGATCACCTACCTCGGCAACCGCTACTGGACCTACCAGCACCGGGCCAAGGGCAACCCGTGGCGTGAGCTGCCGATCTTCCTGCTGCTGAACGGGATCGCCATCGCCATCGGTGCGGTCTGCCTGGCCTTCTCCCACTACGTCCTGGGGCTGACGTCGCCGGTCGCCGACAACATCTCGGGCAACGTGATCGGGCTGGGTCTGGGCACCCTGTTCCGGTTCTGGTCCTACCGGAAGTTCGTCTTCACCGGCAGCTGAGGGCGACTACCCCGCGTCGAGCTCGGCCTGGCTGCGCAGGATGCAGAACTCGTTGCCCTCCGGGTCGGCCAGCACCACCCAGCCGCGACCGTCCGGCCGACGCCGGTCGTCGACCTCGGTGGCCCCGAGCTCGAGCAGCCGGGCCAGCTCGGTGTCCCGGTCGCCCGCCACCGGCCGCAGATCCAGGTGCAGTCGGTTCTTGACCTGCTTGGCGTCGGGCACCTCGATGAACAGCAAGCGGGTGGCGCCGTCGGGCGAGAAGATCATGCACTCCTCGTGGCCCGGCTCGTTGGGGTCGTCGGGATCCTCCGCGTAGTCGAGGACCTTCGCCCACCAGACCGACTGCGCGTACGCGTCGCGGGCATCCACCGTCAGGTGACTCAGGAAGCTGACCACCCGGTCAGGATCGCACGGACGCCCCGATGAGCTCGCTCATGGTGACGTGGACGTCCTCCACGTCCGGCACGTCGTCCAGCACCACCGGTCCGGCGTCGGCCGCGGTCTGCACCCGCAACGTGCCGCAGCCCAGCAGCCGGTCGGACAGGCTGCGCTGGAAGGTCACGTCGTTGACCCGGGCCAGCGGCAGGTTGGTGCCGGACTTGTTCAGGATGCCGGTCCGGGTGATCAGCCGGTAGTTGGTCAGCGTGTAGGTCGTGGTTCGCCAGCGCAGGAACGGGATCACGGTCCACCACGTCGCGAGCACGCAGGCCACCACGGCGACGGCGAACTGCCCGACGGGCCGGAAGTCGTACGGGACCAGTGCCGCGCCGGCGCCGAGGATGGCCCCGCAGGCGACCAGCCCGGCGGCCGGCCAGAAGAGCACCTTGCCGTGGGTGCGCATGTGCATCAGCACGCGCTCGTCTGCACCCAGCAGCTTGGCCGACAACCCCACCGCTCCATGCTGACACAGCAGGGCAATGCCGGCATCGGACCACAGGCCGACCTCGGCCGGCCCCCAGGGGTCCCCCGGTGGGGGCTGCGCGACGGGTGGGTCAGCGGAGATGGGTGACGTCACCGGCGGCGAAGGTCCGCAGCCCGGCGGTCGTGGAGACCTGCAGCCGACCAGCCTCGTCCACCCC
>JBMDXL010000170.1:0-1942 GCA_048594465.1 Microlunatus sp.
TGAGGAGTTAGAGTCGAGGGAGATGACACACTGGGTAGTAGCGAGTCTTCAACCATTGATGCAGTTTGAGCTGGTGGAGGTTGGTCCAACACTGAGAGCCAGCTGAGTACCAAAACACCAGCGACAACAAGACCAAGAAACCTTCAAATTGAACATCAGCTTTGCTGGAAGAAGTGACCAGAAGCATCTCACCATGGAAGAACGCCAGAGCGGAGCTGTAGGATGTAGTAGGCTAACGTTACCTCCATCGAATCTCACTGGTGCGTACCACGAGCAAGTGACAGGGAAAAGCACAGTCTGCTGTCGCAGAAAAACAGGCCAACAATCCTTGGTCGCAAACGGGGTGACTTTTAAAATCATATAGAATGATTGATCAAACGGGGACCTTTCCGTGAGATCAGCGCAGAGATCCCTCCTCTCGCCGCCGAAGGTGGCACGGTCGGCAAGATGCTGGCCGGCATCGGCGAGAACGCCGGCGTGATCGACATCGGCCAGGGCTACGCCGTCAGCTTCAAGGTCGAGAGCCACAACCACCCGTCGTATGTCGAGCCCTACCAGGGCGCCGCGACCGGGGTCGGCGGCATCGTCCGCGACATCCTCGCGATGGGCGCCCGTCCGGTGGCCGTGATGGATCCCCTGCGCTTCGGTCCGCTCGACGCCCCCGACACCGCCCGGGTGCTGCCCGGGATCGTGGCCGGCGTCGGCGGCTATGGCAACTGCCTCGGGCTGCCCAACATCGGTGGCGAGGCGGTCTTCGACGCGACCTACCTCGGCAACCCGCTGGTCAACGCGCTGTGCGTCGGTGTGATGCGCCACGAGGAGATCCACCTCGCCAAGGCCTCCGGCGCCGGCAACCAGGTGATCCTGTACGGCGCGCGGACCGGCGGCGACGGTATCGGCGGTGTCTCGGTGCTGGCCTCGGAGACCTTCGACGCCGACGGTCCGGCCAAGCGGCCGAGCGTCCAGGTGGGCGACCCGTTCCAGGAGAAGCTGCTCATCGAGTGCACCCTCGAGCTGTTCGCCGAGGGTCTGGTCGTCGGCATCCAGGACCTCGGCGGCGCCGGGCTCTCGTGCGCGACCTCCGAGCTCGCCTCGGCCGGTGACGGCGGCATGCGGGTGCACCTCGACCGGGTGCCGCTGCGCGACTCCTCGCTGACGCCCGAGGAGATCCTGATGAGCGAGAGCCAGGAGCGCATGATGGCCGTGGTCGAGCCGGCCAAGGTCGATCGCTTCCTGGAGATCTGCGACAGGTGGGAGGTCGATGCCACCGTCGTCGGCGAGGTCACCGACGACGGCCGGCTGGTCATCGAGTGGCACGGCGAGGTCGTCGTCGACGTCCCGCCCGGCACGGTCGCCCACGACGGCCCGGTCTACCACCGGCCCTACGCCCGCCCCGACTGGCAGGACGCGCTCCAGGCCGACGGTGCGGAGCGGCTCCAGAGGCCGGCGTCGGGCGACGACCTGCGCGCGACCCTGCTGCGCCTGGTGGCCAGCGAGAACCTGTGCGACCGGTCGTGGATCACCGACCAGTACGACCGCTACGTCCTCGGCAACACGGTGCTCTCCCAGCCCGAGGACGCCGGCATGGTCCGCGTCGACGACGAGACCGGGCTGGGGGTGGCGCTCGCCACCGACTGCAACGGCCGCTTCGCCAAGCTCGACCCGTACGCCGGGGCGCAGCTGGCGCTGGCCGAGGCCTACCGCAACGTCGCCGTCACCGGCGGCGAGCCGCTGGCCGTCACCGACTGCCTGAACTTCGGCTCGCCCGAGGACCCGGCCGTGATGTGGCAGTTCGCCGAGGCCGTCCGTGGTCTGGCCGACGGCTGCCTCCAGCTGGGCATCCCGGTCACCGGGGGCAACGTCAGCTTCTACAACCAGACGGGCGCGGCGGCCATCCACCCCACGCCGGTGGTCGGTGTGCTCGGCATCCTGGACGATGTCG
>JBMDXL010000171.1:0-2427 GCA_048594465.1 Microlunatus sp.
CAGCGCGGGACAGGTGACCACCCTAGCGAGCGGCACCGACACCGGTGCCCGCTCGCCACGGGTCGGTCAGCCTGGCCGGTGCCCCGGAACGTCTACCGGCGAGGGTTCGGCGTTCAGCGCTGGACGAGGGTCGCCGTCACCACCAGGTTGGACTCGTAGCCGCGACCGGGGCGGTAGGCGCCGGTGCAGGTGAGCAGGACGAGACGGTGCTCCCCGGTCTGGGTCAGGGCGCGGCTGTCGTCGGCGAGCGCGTTCTGGGCGACGGTGCGGACCGAGGTGATGCGGAAGGTCTGCCGCTGCCCCGCCGCGCCCCGCACCTGGACCTGCTGGCCTTTCTTGACCCGCAGCAGCTGGGCGAAGAACCCGAGACCTTCGGTGGCGGAGTCGACGTGGCCGGCGATCACCGTCGAGCCGAAGGGGTCGTTCAGCCAGGAGCTGCCGTCCCACCAGCCCAGGTGCTCGACGTCCTTCGGCACCTGCAGCTCCCCGTCGACGGTGGAGACCGGCTCCACCTTGGCCGCTTCCCGCCCCGGCAGGATCAGCTGCACCGGGACGAAGCGCTTGACCTGCGACGGCGCCAGGGTCCCCTGACCAGCGGCCCCCGGCGACGGCTGGGCGCTGGCCGAGGAGGTCGACGACGGCGTGCTGCCCGTCGGGGCCGGCGCCCCGGGCAGCGGCTCGGCCCGAACGGCGCAGGACACCACGAGGCCCAGCGTGGCGAGGCTCAGCGCCAGCCGGGCCGGCCGCGGGCGGTCGACTCCACCCTCGGTCAACGCGTCAGATCGACCCACAGCACGGGATCCTCGCCGGCGGGGAGATCGGCGGCCTGGCCGCCGGTGCCGGTGTCGACCTTCTTCGGCTTCTTCGATCCGGCCTTGGGCACGTCGATCACGTGCAGCACCACGTTCATCGTCTTCTTGCTGGGGTCGCCGACCGCGTACACCCGGTTGAGGGCGCCGCCCTCGACGGTCAGCTTCACCGGGCCGAGGTAGACCGGGCTCTCCTTCTCGTGCGGCACGATGGCCGTCGAGTAGGTGCCCACCGGGACCACCAGGCTCAGCGCCTGACCGTTGGCGATGTCGGAGAAGAGCACCTTGCCGTTCACCGTCACGTCGGCCGGCGGGACGGTCGCGGTGTGCGCGACGGTCAGGTTCGCCTTGTCCGACGGCATCGCCGACAGGTCGTTCTCGTACGCGGTGAGGGTGGGGTCGGTCTTGCCCGGTCCCGGCAGGTGCACGACCACGTCGGTGCTCTTGTCCGGCTTGACCTTCACCGTCTGCTCGACCACGGTCGACCCACCCGAGCTCACCCGCACCGTGTGCGAGCCGGCCTTGACGTCGAACGGCCCGGCCACCTTGGTCGCCGCGACCGCGTCCGCCACGGTCTTCCCGTCGATCGCCACGTCCACGGTCTGGTTGGGCAGACCCTGGACGAGGTAGATCTCGGTCTGGTCCGCCGCCTGGCTCGGCGTGGCCAGCCACGCTCCCGCCAGCAGCACCGTCAGACCCACTGCTCCTATGCCGATCTTGTGCCCCGTCACGCCAACACTGTAAACGGCCGTTCCTAGCCGCGGGCGGAAAGCAGCGAACCCGCGACCTCCCGGTAGGCGTCTGCCCCCTTGCTGGACCGGGCAGTGGCCAGGATCGAGCGTCCGGCGGCCGGCGCCTCGGCGAACCGCACCGACTTCGGGATGGGCGGCTCCCACACGGTGACTCCGTAGTCCTCGCCGATCCGCTCCAGCACCAGCCGACCGTGGCTGGTGCGCGCGTCGAACAGGGTGGGCAGCACCCCGATCACCTTCAGCCGGCGGTTCGTCATCCGCTTGACGTCGTGGATGGTGTCCAGCAGCTGACCGACCCCGCGGTGGCTGAGCGTCTCGCACTGCAGCGGGATCAGGACCCCGTGCGCGGCGGTCAGGGCGACCGTGGTCAGCACCCCCAGCGACGGCGGGCAGTCGAGCATGATCACGTCGTAGCGCTTGAGCAACGGGGCCAGGGCGGTCTTCAGCAGCTGCTCCCGGCCGGTGCGCATCAGCAGCAGCTGCTCGGCGGTGGCGAGCTCGATCGTGGCCGGCAGCAGGTCGACGCCGTCCTCGGTCGGCACCACCACGTCGGCCGCCTTGACCTCTCCGAGCAGCACCTGGTGCACCGAGCCCTCGACGCCCTCGGGGTCGATCCCCAGGGAGAAGGTCAGGCAGGCCTGGGGATCCAGATCCACCAGCAGCACCGAGAGACCCTGCTCCGCGAAGGCCGAGCCGAGCGAGCCGACCGTCGTGGTCTTGGCCACCCCACCCTTCTGGTTGGCGACCGCCACGACCCAGGCCTTCTGCGCACTCACCCCGACATTGTGCCCAGGCCCGTCAACGCGCGCGGGAGGCGGCGTCCGGGCCGCCGGTCGCGTCGGCACGCTGAGCCATCAGGGCGGACA
>JBMDXL010000172.1:0-7639 GCA_048594465.1 Microlunatus sp.
TGGGTGCTGGTGTCGTCATGTCCTCACTACTAAGGACGACGGACGGAATCGTTCACCGCTGTCCACAGGCTCAGAGCGCCAGAGGGGTGCCTGTGGACAGTCGGCCGGAGGCTGCTCGCGCCGGATGTCGCCGGGAAGTCAGATCCGGCGGATGGGTGCGCGCGGGGTGTGACCGGATGTCGCCGGGAAGTCAGATCCGGTAGCCAGCTCCATTCCGGTTGGAGCCCCGGGCCCCGCACCACGCAGGACCGGAGCCCGACCCCGATCAGCTCGGCGGACGCCTGAACAACGACCTCGGCAGCACGGTGGCGAGCCAGCGGCGCCAGCGGGAGGGGGGAGCGAGGCCGCGGCGGATCTGCTGGGTGACCGCGGGAAGGTCCTCGAGACCGCGGGGGTCGAGCGAGCGGGAGTAGCGGCCTCGTTCGACCAGCACCGCGACCCGGCCCAGAGCGGCGGACTCCTCAGCGTCCAGCCGTCCGCCAACGGTCGAGCCGATGGAGCGGGGGGAGCCGTCCGGCCAGCTGCCGCCGTAGTCGATGACGGAGTCGCGGAGCTCGGCCCAGACGTCCTCGACCACGTCCTCGGGAGCACCGTCACCGGCCAACCGGGCGGACCGGCGACGGAAGCGGATGGTCGCCGGGGCGGCCAGGACCAGCAGGACGAGCAGACCGATGCCGGCGCCGACCAGCGTTCGGCCCCAGGCGACCTCGGTCCCGGCGCCGGTCTGCTCCGGTCCGGCGGACGGCGCGGCCGACGGTGCCTCGCTCGGCGCCGCAGTCTCCGCCGACGGCTGCTCGCTGGGGTTGAGGGACTCCTCCTCGCTCGGCGCGTCCGAGCCCGGGACCGTCCAGGCCGGGGCGGTGCCGGTCACGCTGGCCGGGGTCGGCTCGAAGCGGACCCAGCCGTAGCCGGCGAAGAACAGCTCGGGCCAGGCGTGCATGTCGCGGATCGACACCTCCCAGGTGTTGTCCTCGACCCGCTCCCCGGGCAGGAAGCCGACGGCCACCCGCGACGGGATGCCGACCTCGCGCGCCATCAAGGCCATCGAGGCGGCGAACTGCTCGCAGTAGCCGCGGCGGTCCCGGAGCAGGAAGTTCTCCAGCGCCCGGTACCCGCTGCCGGGCAGCGGCTCGGTGCTGTACGTGAACTCCGATCCACGCAGGAAGTCCTGGATCGCCCACGCCTACTCCGCGTCGGTGTCGGCTCCCTTGGTCACCTCGCGGGTGAGCTCCTCGAGGTCGTTCGGCAGGTCTGCGGGCAGCACGCCGGTGATGCTGTCGTCGGCCGGGGTGCCGGCCACCGCCCGGGCCAGCTCGGCGGAATCGGGATCGAGGTCCACGCTCTGCACGTCGTACGTCAGGTTGCGGATGGCGTCGTCGCGGGACCCACGGGCGGACGACAGCATGATCAGCGAGTTCGGGTCGTACGCCCAGTCGCCGGACACCGACACCGAGCGGGGGGCGTACGGGAGCGGGAGGTACTCCGAGCCGAAGTCGAGCACCGAGATCTCGGTGTTCCGGGGTTCGCCGCCCTCCCCGCTGACCCCGGGGATCTGCGGCAGCCGGGTGCCGCCCTCCAACCGCATCTGCACGTTGCGCCAGCCGCTCGAGTCGAACCGGGGGAGCGACGCCATCCGCAGGTAGAGCCCGCCCGGCCTGTCGCTGGTGTAGCGGATCACCACCGTGTCGGCGCCCTGGTTGAGGTTGCGCCGCAGATCCAGGGTCGGGTCGGTGAGCTGCAGGGGGCCGCTGCCACCAGGGCCGTTGCCGATCCCGAGACCGGGCAGCGCGAGCGTGGGCAGGACCAGCCCGAGGACGGCGGTCAGGGCCAGCGCCGGTGCCCCGATCAGACCGGCGGCGCGCCACACCATCGGGGTCGCGGTGCCGTAGCCGTCGGCGGAGTCGCGCGACAGCCCCCGGGTCCAGCGGCCGGTCCGGTTGAGACCGTCGGCCACCAGGATGCCGAGGTAGCCGAAGGCGAGGCAGGCGAAGGGCACGATGCCGGTGTCGATGCCCAGGCCGATGGCCGGCACGACGAAGGCGGCCGCCGGCGGGGCGATGCCCCAGGCCGGTCGCTCCAGACCGCTGACCAGCAGGTCGGTGAGGACGAAGATCAGCCCGATCACCGAGACGAAGATGATCTTGACCCCGGCGTCGGCGTTCATCGGTGCGGCCTGCGTCTGCATGTGCTCGATGCCCTGGCGCCACAGGTCGACGTAATGGGCGTACCAGGCCTCGCCGCGGCCGGGGGCGAACGAGGAGAGCACGAAGAGCAGCACGGCCAGCAGCGCCAGCTGGGCGGCCAGGACGAAGCCCGGGGTCAGCCGGGCCCGACGCAGGGCCACGGTCACCGCGGCCAGCACCAGCACCACGAACCAGGACTGGCCGAGGTAGGAGCTGTCGATGGTGAGCGGGCGGGCGGTGAAGCTGATCAGCAGCACGGCCACGGTCGTGGCCAGGATGAACCGGTCGCTCGAACGCATCAGACGCCCCGTCCCGCCAGGGATCCGGCGCCCAGCCGGTCCAGACCGGCCCAGGCCTCGGCCACGCTCATCCCGCGCTGGACGCCGACCACCCGCCACTGGTTCTCGACGAGGATCTCGGTGGCCAGCTCGTGCTGGCGCCGGGTCCGCTCGCTGGTGGGCTCGTCGCTGAAGGTGTCGATGTCGATCACCATGGCCAGTCCCTGAGCGCGGTTGCGGCGGAGTCGTAGCAGCGAGTTCGCGTCCTCCGGTGTCATCCGGCCCATGATCGCCACCACTAGCTGCCCGGCCTTGTCGACGTCGGCGGCCTGGACCGCGTAGTGGATGCTGCTGGTCGCCCGGGCGCGCAGATCGGTCAGCCGGCTGAGCGCCAGGTCGCTGGACGCGGAGCTGTGCTGACCGAGCTGCCCGGCGATGTGCATCGACCCGTCGGGCTCGTAGATCTCCACCCCGAAGCCGTCGTCGAGGAAGTGCACGGCCACCGAGGCCGCCGCCGACACCGCCCACTCCAGCGAGCTGTGCATCCCGCGACCGGCGTGGGCCCCCGCGCGCGCGTCCAGCAGCACGCTGGCGGTCGGGTCCCAGGCTTGCTCCTCGCGGCGCACCATCAGATCGCCGCGGCGGGCGCTGGAGCGCCAGTGGATCCGACGCCGGTCGTCGCCCTGCCGGTACTCGCGGACCAGGACGTCGTCCTGCCCGGTCACCCCGACGCGATGCGGCCGGGCCTCACCCGCGCTGCCGGCTCCGCCCGCGGAGCGCATGGCGGGCAGGATCTCCACCACCGGGGTGATCATCACCTCCGAGGTGGCCTGGAAGTGACGGTCCAGCTGGACCAGCCCGAACGGGTCGGTGGTGCGCACCATCAACGGCCCGGTGCGGAACCGTCCGCGGACGCGGCCGAGCATCGGGTACTCGATCTCCCGGCGCCAGCTCAGATCGGCCTTGTCCACCACGAACCGCGGGCGGTTGCCCAGCTCGGCCGGGACCGAGTCCTCCAGCAGCAGGATCCCGGCGGGAAGTCGGCCCTCCTGTCCGAGGGTGATCCGACCGCGCATCGGCGAGCCCAGCGGCACCCGGGCGGGCTCGACGCTCCGCTCGCAGGACAGGCGCAGCCGCGCCCGGGCCACCAGCACGGCCGCGATCGCCGGCAGAGCGAGCAGCAGCAGACCGATCCGCATCACGTCCCGCTGGCCGGCGATCATCGCCCCGACCACGATCAGCAGACCGACCACCACGAACACGTGTCCGCGGGCCGTGAACAGCCGCCAGGGTCTGCGCATGCTCGCCGGTCCCGGCTTCAGCGGTGGTCGGGCAGGTGCACCGAGGCGACCAGGTGGGCCACCACGTCGTCGACCGTACGGCGGGCGAGCTGGGCGTCGGTGGACGGCAGCACGCGGTGCGCGAGGACGGCGGTGGCCAGACCGGCCACGTCGTCCGGGCTCACGTAGTCCCGACCGGCCAACGCCGCCGCGGCGCGGCTGACCCGCAGCAGCTGCAGCGTCGCCCGGGGCGAGGCACCGAGACGGAGGTCGCGGGAGGTGCGGGTGGCGTTCACCACCTGCACCAGGTAGTGCTTGACGGCGGGACTGACGTACACGCCCTTGACCGCGTCGATCAGGCCCTTGACCGTGGCACCGTCGGTGACGGGGGAGAGGTCGCCGAGCGGGTCGGAGGTGCCGTGCGAGTCCAGCATGGCCAGCTCCGCGTTCGGGGTCGGGTAGCCGATCGCGATCCGGGCGGTGAAGCGGTCGCGCTGCGCCTCGGGGAGGGGGTAGGTGCCCTCCATCTCGATCGGGTTCTGGGTGGCGATCACCATGAACGGCCGATCGAGCAGGTAGGTGGTGCCGTCGACGCTGACCTGGCGCTCCTCCATCGACTCCAGCAGCGCGGACTGGGTCTTGGGGGAGGCGCGGTTGATCTCGTCGCCGACCACGATGTTGGCGAAGATGCCACCCGGCTTGAACTCGAAGTCACGGGTCTCCTGGTTGTAGACCGAGACCCCGGTGATGTCGGAGGGGAGCAGGTCGGGCGTGAACTGCAGCCGGCGGACCGAGCAGTCGATCGAGCGGCCGAGCGCCTTGGCCAGCATGGTCTTGCCCACCCCGGGAACGTCCTCCACCAGGAGGTGGCCCTCGGCGAGCAGCACGGTGAGCGCCAGGTCGACCGCGGCACGCTTGCCCTCGATCACCGATTCAATGGCGCCCCGCACCCGGCCCATGACCTCGACGACGTCGCCGAGCGACAGCTGATCGGTCGCGCTGCGCTGGTAACTCAGTGTCACTCGGCCCTCCGCCCGTTGGCGCCCGGTGAACGCCCGGACAGGTCTCTTCGCACCCTACGTGCTGTTGCTCGGCAACCGTAGGGACTGCGAACAACTGCCCGCCCACGCGCTCTGGGCGCGGGGCCGGGTCGGAGCTTGGTCAGGACGTGCGCGGGTGCCGACCGGGGCGAGCGGATTCGGACCGTGGTCGGAGAACGCGCGCTCCCACGCGCAGTGCGGGTGTGGAAGCCGACCGTGGTCGGAAAGCGAACTCCCCGAGCGCCGTGCGGGTGCGGAAGCCGACCGTGGTCGGAGAACGCACGCCCTCACCCCCTGGACGGATGGCCGACGTCTGAGGGGAGGGCGGGGGGACCCGGGGGTCAGAACCGGTGCCAAGTGGAGTGAAGTGGAGTACAGTGGCGGAAAGTGGAGGACGCAGGGCGGTTGGTGGAGCGAGGAGGTGCGGAACGGCATGTTCCTCGGCACCCACACACCGCGTCTGGACGAGAAGGGACGGCTGATCTTGCCCGCGAAGTTCCGTGACGAGCTGGCCCCCGGGCTGGTCATCACGCGCGGTCAGGACCGGTGCCTGGCGATCTGGCCGATGGAGGCCTTCATCGCCCAGACCAGTGACCTGCGGACGGCGTCCTCCAGCAGCAAGCAGGTCCGGGACTACCAGCGGATGCTCGCCTCGGGAGCCTCCGACGAGGTCCCGGACAAGCAGGGGCGGATCACCATCCCGCCGCACCTGCGGGCCTACGCCGGTCTCGACAAGGAGTGCGTCGTGGTCGGCGCCATGAACCGGGTGGAGGTCTGGGACGCGACGTCCTGGAACGCGTACTCCACCCAGCAGGAGTCGGAGTTCGCCGACATGAACGACGAGGGTTTCCCGGGGCTGTGAGCCCGGACCGGGAGACGAGGCACGAGCAGGGCTGAGCACGACAGGCACGACAGGCACGACAGCACGGAGAACGGCGCGTACGACGAGGCTTCAACCCGCAGGTCCTAGTGCCCTGGCACACCTTCCCCGGTGCCAGGTCACGATCCGCGGGTCTCGGGTTGAAACCTGGCCGTACGGGCCGTTCGTCATCGGCAGGGCACGAGCACGGCGCAGGACGACGAAGGGTCGAGATGGCAACCCCACCCATCCCACCGCGGCACGACCCGGTGATGCTGGACGAGATCGTGGCCGTCCTGGCCCCGGTGCTCGTGGAGCGTGATGCCGCCGACCCGCCTGTGCTCGTGGACTGCACCCTCGGTCTCGGCGGCCACGCCGAGGCCCTGCTCCGGGCCTGTCCAGAGGCGCACCTGATCGGGCTCGACCGGGACCCGGCGGCGTTGGCGCTGGCCGCCGAGCGACTCGCCCCGTACGCGGACCGGACCACCTTCGTGGAGGCCGTCTACGACGAGCTGGCCGAGGTCCTGGACCGGCTGGGCCACCCCCGGGTGCAGGGCGTGCTGCTCGACCTCGGTCTCTCCTCCCTGCAGATCGACGACACCAGCCGCGGCTTCGCGTACGCCGTCGACGCCCCGCTGGACATGCGGATGGACGGCCAGCAGGAGCTCACCGCGGCCGAGGTGCTGAACACCTACAGCGCCCGCGAGCTCACCCGGATCCTGCGCACCTACGGCGAGGAGCGGTTCGCCGACCGGATCGCCCGTCGGATCGTGGCCACCCGGGACGACCAGCCGTTCGACACCTCGGCCCGGCTGGTGCAGGTGCTCGACCAGTCCATCCCGGCGGCGGTGCGCAAGACCGGCGGCCACCCGGCCAAACGGACGTTCCAGGCGCTGCGGATCGAGGTCAACCGCGAGCTGGCCGCGCTGGAGTCCGTGCTGCCGCAGGCGGTGGCCGCGCTCGCCCTCGGCGGTCGGATCGCCGTGCTGGCCTACCACTCGCTGGAAGACCGGCTGGTCAAGCAGGTGCTGGCCGCCGCCGCCCGTGAGACCGCGCCGCCGGGACTCCCGGTGGTGCCGGAGGAGTACCAGCCCCGGTTGAGGCTGCTGACCCGCGGGGCGGCCAAGCCCACCGAGGCCGAGGTCGCCGCCAACCGGCGGGCCGCGTCGGCGCGGTTCCGCGCCGCGGAACGGATCCGCGAGCCCCGGCTCAGGACGGTGTCGGCATGAGCGCGCTCTGGGCCCCGCTGCAGACCCCGACCGCGGAGCCGGCCGCCAAGGCCCCCAGCGGCCGGGCCGGGCGTGGGCTGCGGTCGGTCCCGCCGCTGCCGGCCCGGATGGCCCGGATCCCCTTCATCACGGTCCTGATCGCGGTCTTCGGCGTCGGCATGGTCGGTCTGCTGATCGTCAACACCTCCCTGCAGAACCAGGCGTTCGAGTCACGGGCGCTGAACCGGCAGGCGGTCCAGCTGGTCTACGCCGAGGCCGAGCTGCAGTCCCAGCTCAACCAGGCCCGGACCCCCGGGCAGGTGGCCTCCAAGGCCTCGGCGCTCGGCATGCGCGCGAACCCGTACCCGGCGTTCCTGGTCGTGCCCTCGGGCAAGGTCATCGGTGAGCAGCACCGGATCACCGGGGACGAGATGAAGGGTCTGATCGTCAAGACCCCGGCGCAGCTCGCCGCCGAGAAGGCGGAGCGGGCGGCCAAGGCGCGGGCCAAGGCCGCGGCCGCCGCCGCCAAGAAGAAGGCCGCGGCGGAGGCGGCGCAGAAGAAGGCCGCGGAGAAGGCTGCCGCCGAGGCAGCCAAGACGCCCCGGGCCGAGGCGGCCGCCCGGCAGCAGGCGGCGGTTGCGGCGGCGCAGCAGAAGGCGGCCGCGGCGGCCCAGATGAATGCCGCCGTGGCCGCGAAGTTGAAGTCCCAGCAAGGTGGGGGTAACTGTTGGCCGAGCGCCGACCACATCCGGCTGCCGGGCGGCAGCTGCGCGGCAGCGCGACCCGCACCC
>JBMDXL010000173.1:0-2973 GCA_048594465.1 Microlunatus sp.
CCGGACTACGCGTCGACCTTCTCGGCAGCCTTCTTGGCGGCGTTGGCCTTGCGGGTCGCGGCGGCCTTCTGGCCGGCGGCGGAGCGCTTCGCGCTGGCGGCGTCCCGCGTGGCCGACGCCTTGGCGGCGCTGGCCTTGCGGGTGGCGGTCGCCTTGGCGGTGCTCTTCGGGGTCACGGTCTCGGTGGCGGTCTTGCCGGACACCGACTGGCGGGCCTTGGTGACACCCTCCTGGACGACCTCGAAGGCGGGGTCGACGGTCTCGACGACGT
The DNA here is from genome assembly GCA_048594465.1 of Microlunatus sp. Classification (GTDB taxonomy): domain Bacteria; phylum Actinomycetota; class Actinomycetes; order Propionibacteriales; family Propionibacteriaceae; genus Microlunatus. Next base: position 272 of record JBMDXL010000173.1, read on the forward strand.
CCTCCCGGACCTCCTCGAGCTTGACCTCGACGTCGGCCTTCACGTCGGCGGTGGTCTTGCGGGCCGCGATCAAGGAGTCGTCGACGACCTTCTTGCCCCGGCCGGCGAGGTCGGCGTACGTGGTGTTCGCCTCGGCGAGCAGCTCCTTGCTCTGCTTCTCCAGGTCCGCGATCCGGGCCTTGGTGGTCTCCGGCAGGGCCTTGAGCTGCTCGGGCAGGGTGCGGATCAGCTCGGAGGTCTGCTTGGCCTGCTCGGTGCTCCTGGTCTGCAGGTCGGCGATCCGCTTGGTGGCCAGCTCCTGGGTGGAGACCACGATGTTCTTGATCGACTCCGCGACCAGGTCGGTCAGACCGGCGGCGGCGTAGAGGGCGGTGTAGTCGGACTCGACGGCGGCCTTGCGGGCCTGCGCCGGGGTCGGGCGACGGGTGGTGGTGGTGGCCATGCTCATGCTCCTTGTTTCGACTTCTTCTGCTTGCTCGTGGACTCGGCGGGCTCAGGGCCCGGCTCGGCGTCCGGCGCGGTGGCCGGCTCGGGAGCGACACCGTCCTTCTCGTTCTCCTTGACGAAGGACTGGTACACGTCGATGAGGACGCGCTTCTGCCGCTCGGTGATGGCGACGTCGGACAGCACGGCGGTCTCCACCGTGGTCGCCGGGTGGTCTTCGGGATCCAGGATCCCGGCCTTGACGTAGAGCGTCTCGGCCGAGACCCGCAACGCCTTGGACAGCTGCTGCAGGACCTCCGCGGACGGCCGACGCAGCCCGCGCTCGATCTGGCTCAGGTAGGGGTTGGAGACACCGGTCTGCTCCGCCAGCTGGCGGAGCGAGAGCTCGGCGGCCCGGCGCTGCGAGGCGATGAACTCGCCCAGGCTCCCGAGCTGCTCCCCCAGGTTGGGGGTCTTCATCCTGGCCATGTCTCCATGGTGCGTGCACCTGCTTGCAATTGCAAGCAGGTGCGTACTGCAGCTAGCGTGAACTCGATCACAGTGTTGTCGTTACTCGATAGCTCGCTCCGCTGAGGACTCCGTCTTCCTCCCTCACTCGCAAACGGAAGAGCGTGTCTGCTCGCTCGGTCGTCCAGACGGAGTCGCGCTCCGCTCACCGCCGCTCGCGACGGGGTCGCCACTCGCCACTCGCGACGGGGTCGCCACTCGCCACTCGCGACGGGGTCGCCACTCGCCACTCGCGACGGGGTCGTCACTCGCTGTTCGCGTTCATTCGCGGGGATCGCCGGTCGCGGCAAGGGACCCCGCCCTTGTGCCGGGAGAGCCCGTGGGCCAGAGTGACACCACGGTGAACACGCTCCTCGTGAGCCCCGACCCCCGCACGCACCCCGACGACGGAGGCCTCCCATGGCGGACACCAGCACGACCGGCACCGAGACCGGCGAGCACCAGCCCGAGCTGAAGCGGGTCCTCGGACCCAAGCTGCTGCTGCTGTTCATCGTCGGCGACATCCTCGGCACCGGCATCTACGCGATCACCGGCAGCGTGGCCAAGGAGGTCGGCGGCGCGGTCTGGCTGCCCTTCCTGGTGGCTTTCGTGGTCGCGACGCTGACCGCGTTCTCCTACCTGGAGCTGGTCACCAAGTACCCGCAGGCCGCCGGTGCCGCGCTCTACGTGCACAAGGCGTTCGGCGTGCACTTCTTCACCTTCCTCGTCTGCTTCACCGTCATGTGCTCCGGCATCACCTCGGCGGCCACGGCCTCCCGGGCCTTCGCCGCGAACCTCGAGGCGATGGTCAACGTCGTCCGGGCGGACTGGCTGGGGATGGCCGAGGTCGACGCGTCCGCCGGGCTGACCACCTTCCTGGCCATCTGCTTCATCGCCTTGGTGGCGCTGGTCAACCTGCGCGGAGTGGCCGAGAGCGTGTACGCCAACGTGGTGCTGACCTGCGTCGAGCTCTCCGGTCTGCTCCTGGTGATCATGATCGGGATGTTCGCCATCGGTCAGGGCAAGGCCGATCTCGGCCGGGTGGTCATGTTCGACACCGCCGAGGACAAGGGCGTCTTCCTGGCCGTCACCGCCGGCACCACGCTGGCGTTCTTCGCCATGGTCGGTTTCGAGGACTCGGTCAACATGGCCGAGGAGGTGAAGAACCCGTCGGAGATCTTCCCCAAGATCATGCTGACCGGGCTCGGCATCACCGGCACGATCTACGTGCTGGTGTCGATCTCGGCGGTGGCCCTGGTCTCCCCCGGCGAGCTGGGCGAGGGCGAGGCGCCGCTGCTCAAGGTGGTGCAGGCCGGAGCACCCAACCTGCCGGTCGATCAGATCTTCCCGCTGATCTCCATGTTCGCGGTGGCCAACTCGGCCCTGATCAACATGCTGATGGCCAGCCGGCTGCTGTACGGCATGGCCAAGCAGCGGGTGCTGCCGCCGGTGCTGGGCCGGGTGCTGCCCGGTCGGCGTACGCCCTGGGTAGCGATCCTGTTCACCACCGTGCTGGCCACCGGGCTGCTGATCTTCGCGGGCGGGGTCAGCCAGCTCGGCGGCACCACCGCGCTGCTGCTGCTGGCCGTGTTCGCCGTCGTCAACATCACCTGCCTGGTGCTGCGCAAGGACAGCAAGTCGCACAAGCACTTCGTGGCCCCCACGGTGATCCCGATCATCGGCGGCCTCTGCTGCGCCTTCCTGGTCGGCCCGTGGACCGGCCGGAACCCCGTCCAGTACCAGATCGCCGGCGTCCTGCTCGCCGTCGGCAT
>JBMDXL010000174.1:0-1897 GCA_048594465.1 Microlunatus sp.
CCCCCGGGCACGTGGCCGCCCTGCTGACGTCAGCCGACTGGACCCCGACCGTGGCCGGGGTGCCCCTGGCCCGGCTGCTGATGGCCGACAGTTACACCGCGACCGTCCGGCGGATCGCCGACGCGGCCTCGGCCCGGACCGGGTCGTCGGTCGAGGAGCTGGCCGTGCTCCGCAGCGGTCTGGCGGTGCTCAGCGGCCGCCTCCGCGACCAGCTGGTCGACCCGCCGGCCGTGCCCCCCGCCGGGACCGATGTCGCCGCGTGGGTGCGCACCGTGCTGGGCACGGTCCGCACGCTGATCCACCGGGAGGACATGGTCGCGGCCCGGCTGCTGCTGGACCGCACGGCCGACGGCATCGCCACCACCACCCCGGCCCTGCGCGCGTCGGCCCGCTTCGTCCGCGCCGAGCTGGGCTACCACCAGCGCGAGGAGTGGGCCCTGAGCGAGCTCAGCCGCGCCGCGGAGGACTGGCTGCTCAGCCCGGACGAGGACGACCCGATCGGGCTGTCGGTGATGATCTTCTACCTGCTGGCGGTGGGGGACCCGGCGCTCGCCAGTGCGCTCCTGAACCGTACGGAACCGGCCGCCGACGACGGCAGCCTGGTCCGGGTCGCGCACCTGGTGGGTCGGATCCAGACCGAGGTGGTCCGGGGTCACTACGCCGCCGCCGACCAGCTGGTCGACACCCTGGACCGGGTGATGCCGTACACGGGCGGGGGTGCGCACACGCTGGGTCTGGTGGTCAACGTCGCGGCCGCGTGCGGTCCCGATCCCGAGCGGGCTCGGATCGAACGTCGTCTGGACCATCCCGACATCGCCGGTCAGCCGCCCCGGGCCCGTAGCGAGGTGGCCGCCGCGAGCGGTCTGCGGCACCTGGTGCAGGGGTCGTACGGTCTGGCGCTGCCGTTGCTCGACCAGGCGCTCCGCTCACCGTCGACCCTGTTCACCGGGGCGACCGCGGTGCTGGGCAGCCTGCTGGAGACCCACCGGGCCCTGGGCGCCACCGCCGAGCAGAACCGCGAGCTGCGTGCCGGTCTCGGCACCTGGTGGCCGGACCGCCTCGGCGAGCGGTTCCCGGGGCTGGAGGCGCGCTGCGACGCCCTGTGCGCCGACGACGACCAGCTCGACGCCGCCTTCCGCACCGCCCTGGAGCGCGGCCGGGCGGGCTTCCCCGTCGACGTGGCGCGGACGCACCTGGCGTACGGGCGGTGCCTGCAGCTGACCGGTCGGCCGCAGGACGCCGACGAGCAGCTGGAGCGGGCCGCCTCGGTCTTCGCCAACGAGCGGCTGCACGGCTGGACCGCCCACGTGGACCGGTTGCGGGCCGCCGGGGCGCGGGACCCGGCGGCCCCCGAGGCCGCCACGTTGACCGCCACCGAGCGGGAGATCGTCGCCCTGGTGCTGCGCCGCCGGACCAACGCCGACATCGCGCGGACGTTGTTCATGTCCAAGCGGACCATCGAGCTGCACCTGACCCGGGTGTTCCGCAAGCTCGGGGTGTCGCGGAAGTCGGAGCTGATCGAGCTGGACAACGTCCGGGAGCTGCTGGACCGGTCCGGGCGTCCCTGAGCGGACCGTTCCGCCGGCGCCGTGGATCAGGCGGTCGGACCAGCGGCCAGCGCGAGCTCGAGCACCGTGACGCCCGGCAGGGTGGCCAGGTCGGCGCCGCTGACCGCGATCTTGCTCCGCCGCAGACCGCTGCCGATGACCAGCCAGGGCGCTGCCACGACTGCGGCATCCACTAGGACGGGCCAGTACGACGGCAACCCGACCGGGGTGATGCCGCCGTACTCCATCCCGGTCCGGGCGACGGCGTCGTCCATCGCGGCGAACGAGATCTTGCGGACGTCGAGGTGCCGGCGGACCGTCTTGTTGACGTCGGCCCGGTCGCTGGCCAG
>JBMDXL010000175.1:0-3807 GCA_048594465.1 Microlunatus sp.
GAGCTCGACGTCCGGGCCATGCTGACCCGGGTGCCGCTGCGGACCGTCACCGACCCGGTCTACCTGGAGGCCGACTTCGCCGTCGACGACGCCGTGCTCGCCCGGGTCACCGACCGGCTCTTCCGGGCCGGGGACGCGTCGGTGGAGATCGACGGCGTCGCCCTGCGCAACCACCACAAGTCCGTCGGCGGCCAGCTGTCCATCGACGTCGAGCGGCTGCTCAACCACACACCGGGCGCGGTCGGCGACGTGCCGGCCGTGCTCACCGACGACCGTGGTCGCCGGTACCTGGCCGAGGGCTCGGTCCGGGTCGCCAGCTCCGGCACCGCCGGCCAGTCGTACGGCGCCTTCTGCAACGACGGCCTGGAGCTGGAGCACACCGGGACCGCCAACGACGGCGTCGGCAAGAGCCAGAGCGGCGGCCGGATCGTGGTCCGCACCCCGGGTGGCGGCAGCGCCGAGCCCGGCGGCAACGTGCTGATCGGCAACTTCGCCCTGTTCGGGGCGACCGGCGGCCGCACCTTCGTGCAGGGGGAGGCGGGTGACCGGTTCGCGGTCCGCAACTCCGGCGGCACCGCCGTGGTCGAGGGGGTCGGCGACTTCTGCTGCGAGTACATGACCAACGGCGCAGTGCTCAACCTGGGCAGCTACGGCAAGGGCCTGGGCAACGGGATGAGTGGGGGGTTCGTCTACCAGTACGACCCGACCGGCGCTCTCGTCGACCGGGCCAGCGACTCGCTGGTGATCCAGCCGCTGGTGGCCTCCGCGGCCTCGGCCGGCGGGGCCGGTGCGGGGGCGCCGTCCTTCCACGAGGAGGCGGTCCTGCTGATGCTGCAGTGGCACCTGGACAGCACCGGCTCGTCACTGGCCGCCCGGCTGCTGGAGGACTGGGCGCACACCCGGACGCAGATCGTGGTGGGGACGCCGACGGCCCTGCTGCTCTACGCAGACAGCGACCAGATCCTGGCGGCCAAGCCGCGCAAGGAGCTGCTGGACGAGCTGGCCTCCTCCGTGGCCACCGACCGGCTGCGGCAGTTCAAGCTGTCGCTGCGCGACGGCCAGGCGGTGGCCGGGGGCCGGACGCCGGTCTTCGGTCAGCCCACCTCGCCGGACGCGTTCGCGGTCCTGTCCTCCTACACGGTGCTGGCCATCGCCCAGGAGATCGCGCTGGAACGGGTGCCCGGCACCACCGGACCGGGCGACCCGAAGATCACCGCGGCCGCCCGCAAGCTCGTGCTGACCGAGGACTTCGCCGTCCGGCAGAAGCTGGTCCGCTACGTCCGCGGCCGGCTGGAGCGGTTCGACGACGCCGAGCTGGCCGCCCAGATCGCCGGCAAGCGGCTGGGCGATTACCAGCAGTCGCTGGAACGGCGCAACGTGCGCGGCATGGACGCCCCGGGCACGTACGGCTGGATCCTGGACCAGCAGCGCCGCAACGCCGGCCGGCTCGACCGGGCCCAGTTCGACGAGCTGCTGGTCGCCGCGGCCCTGGACGACCTGGCCCAGCTGGCCCACGTGGCCCTGACCGAGGAGGTGCCCGCGTGACCGTGTCCGATGGTCGCGCTGCGCGCTCCGAGTCACGTCGCTCCGCGGTGTCTCGCTCGTTCTTCGCGATTCCGTGCGACACGGCGTTCTCCGGACTGGGTGGACGTGTCGCCCAGAATCGCTCCTGCACTCCCGAGAGGCTCCACTCGTGACTGCTCTGCTCTCCATCCCGACCGACGCCCCGTTCACCCTGGACCAGCGGGCCTGGCTCGGTGGCTTCCTGGCCGGGATGGCGGCCGCCCGGCGGAACGACGGCGAGACCGCTGCGGCCCCCACGCTGACCGCCACCATCGCGTACGGGACCCAGACCGGGAACAGCGAGGAGCTGGCCGAGCGGCTGGCCGGGGCGGTCCGGGGTCGAGGTCTGGGGGCCACCGTCACCGCGCTGGACGACCTGGACGTGGCCACGCTGGCCACCCGCTCGTACCTGCTGGTGATCACCTCCACCTACGGCGAGGGCGAGATGCCCGACAACGCCGAGCTGTTCTGGGAGGCGCTGGCCTCCGATGCGGCGCCGCGGCTGGAGGAGACCCGCTACGCCGTGCTGTCGCTGGGGGACAGCGGCTACGAGGGCTTCTGCCAGGCGGGTCGGCTGATCGACACCCGGCTGGAGCAGCTGGGTGCGGTGCGGGTGGTCCCGCGGGTCGACTGCGACGTCGACTTCGAGGACCCGGCCTCGGCCTGGGTCGCCGACGTCACCGAGCACCTGGCCGCCGAGGCGCCCGGAGCCGCCGGGGCCGCGTTGCCCACCCCGCCGGTGCCGGTGGTCGCCGCGGCCCGGCCGGCTCGGCAGCGCTGGACCAAGCGGGAGCCGTACCGGTCCCGGCTGGTGACCAACCGGCTCCTGTCCGGGGCCGGCAGCGCCAAGGAGATCCGGCACTTCGAGTTCGACCTGGGCGACAGCGGCATCAGCTACGCCGCCGGCGACGCCCTCGGGGTGGTCCCGGTCAACGACCCGGCCCTGGTCGACGCGCTGCTCGACCGGCTCGGCCTGGACGCCGCGACTCCCGTCGACGAGGGCACCGTGGGGGAGCGGCTGACCACGGGGTGGGAGATCCGCACCCCGTCCAAGGACCTGCTGACGCTGCTGGCCGAGCGGGACCCGGACGGTGACCTGGCCGCGGTGCTGGCCCGGGGCGAGCGGGACACCCTCGACCACTGGCTGTGGGGCAAGGACGTGCTGGATCTGCTGCTGGCCTCCCCGCAGGTCCGGCTGACCCCCGACGACCTGGCCGGCGTGCTGCGCCCGCTGCAGCCACGGGCCTACTCCATCTCCTCCAGCCCGTTGCACAGCCCGGACCGGATCCACCTGACCGTGGCCTCCGTACGCCACGGCGCGGACCGGGTGCGGGGCGGCGTCTGCTCCACCTTCCTGGCCGACCGGCTCAGCGCGGAGGGCGAGGTCGGCATCTACCTGCAGCCCAACGCGGCGTTCCGGGTGCCGGCCGACGACGACCGGCCGATGATCATGGTCGGGCCGGGCACCGGGGTGGCCCCCTTCCGGGCCTTCCTGCACGAGCGCGCCGAACGCGGTGCCTCCGGGCGGAACTGGCTGTTCTTCGGCGACCAGCACCGGGCCAGCGACTTCATCTACGCCGACGAGCTGACCGAGCTGGCCGGGCGCGGGGTGCTGCACCGCCTGGACCTGGCCTTCTCCCGCGACCAGGCGGAGAAGGTCTACGTGCAGACCCGGATGCTGGAGCACGCCGCCGATCTCTTCGCCTGGCTGGAGGACGGCGGGCACTTCTACGTCTGCGGCGACGCGACCCGGATGGCCAAGGACGTCGACGCGGCGCTGCGGCTGGTGATCGAGCAGCAGCGCGGTCGGGGGGCCGAGGACGCCGTGGAGTACGTGGCGAACCTCAAGCGCGAGAAGCGCTACGTCCGGGACGTCTACTGACGGCTGTCGTCAGTGGTCATCGCTTCAGGCGGTGACGGCGGCCGCGGCCCGGCGGCCGGACACCAAGGCGCCCTGGATGGAGGCCGTGTCTCGGTGGTCACCGGCGAGGAACACCCCGCTGGTGAGTCGGGACGGTTGCCGCAGGACCAGTGGCGGTGGCTGGTGCGGCAACGCCTCGGCGATCACGTGCCGGGTGACCAGCTCCCAGTCCCCGGTGTCCACCCCGTAGACCAGACCGGCCTGCCGGCGGACGGTCCGCTCGGCGTCGGTGGAGCCGTCCGCGCCCACGGTCGAGACGGCGATCAGCACCCGTCCGGCCGGCGCGTACCCGGGGGCGACGTTGGTCATCACCGCCGTGTTCA
>JBMDXL010000176.1:0-7917 GCA_048594465.1 Microlunatus sp.
GCGTCGCGGGTGCCGATCGTCTCCACGAAGTGGTAGCCGGTGTCGAGGAAGAGCACGTCCACCCCCGGGGAGACCTGCTCGGCGAGGTGGATCATCACCGTGTCGGCCAGGGACGAGGTGAGCACCAGACCCGGTCCGAACGTGTCGTGGGCCCAGCCGAGGATCTCGGTGGCCGTCGCCCCCTCCAGCTCGGCGTTGGCCCGCCGGGCCAGCTGGCTGAGGTCGTCGCCCGGCTGCGGGTGGCGGAGCTTCTCGTCGAGTGCTGTCATGGCTGAACCTGTCCTCCGTGACCGCGGGCCGGTCGCAGCCCGAGGAATCTCACGGTGAACGCGCGCAGGCAGCTGCGGCATTCCCAGCCGCCGTCCTCCAGCGGGAACAGGGTCTCCTCCGCGCAGTACGGGCAGTACAGCACCGCCTGCCGGTTGGCGTGCCCCGGCGAGGCGCCCGACTCCGACGGCTGGCTCATACGAGTGCTGTCTCATCGGCCCTCGAGACCCACTGCGCGAACCGCTCGCCCTCGGTGCGCTCGGCCAGGAAGTTCCGGGCCACCCGCTCCACGTAGTCGGGCAGCTCGTCGGCGGTGACCTTGTGGCCCCGGAGCTTGCGGCCGAAGCCGGCGTCCAGCGCGAGCCCGCCGCCCAGGTGCACCTGGTAGCCCTCGACCTGCTCTCCGCCGGGTCCGGGGACCAGCTGGCCCTTGAGCCCGATGTCGGCGACCTGGATGCGGGCGCAGGAGTTGGGGCAGCCGTTCAGGTGGACGGTGATCGGGGTGTCGATCTCGCCCAGCCGGGTCTCCAGCTCGTCGACCACCCGGGCCGCCTGGGCCTTGGTCTCGACGATGGCCAGCTTGCAGAACTCGATGCCGGTGCAGGCCATCACCGAGCGCCGCCAGGCGTTCGGGCGGGCCGACAGGCCGATCTGCTCTGCGCCGGCGACCAGGGAGTCGACCCGGTCGGCGGCGACGTCCAGGACCAGGATCTTCTGCATCGGGGTGGTCCGCAGCCGCGACGAGCCGTGCGCCTCGGCGAGGTCGGCGAGCTCGATCAGCTTCTGCCCGCCCGTCCGGCCGGCGATCGGGGAGAGGCCGACGAAGAACTTGCCGTCCTTCTGCTCGTTGACGCCGACGTGGTCGCCGGGGCGCTCGGGGGTGGCCGGGGCGGGACCGTCGATCAGGGTCCGCTTCAGGTACTCCGTCTCGAGCACCTGGCGGAACTTCTCGGGGCCCCAGTCGGCGATCAGGAACTTGATCCGGGCCCGGGTGCGCAGCCGGCGGTAGCCGTAGTCGCGGAAGACGCCGCAGACGCCCGCCCACACCTCCGCGACCTCCTCGCTCGGCACCCAGGTGCCGAGCCGCTGCGCCAGCCTCGGGTTGGTGGACAGACCGCCACCGACCCACAGGTCGAAACCGGGACCGTGCTCGGGGTGCTCGACGCCCACGAAGGCCACGTCGTTGATCTCGGGCACCACGTCCTGCAGCGGGTGGCCGGTGATGGCGGTCTTGAACTTGCGTGGCAGGTTCGAGTACTGCGGGTCGCCGATGTAGCGCTCCACGATGTCGGCGATGGCCGCGGTCGGGTCGATGATCTCGTCGGCGGCGATGCCGGCGACGGGCGAGCCGAGGATGACGCGCGGGCAGTCACCGCAGGCCTCGGTGGTGGACAGCCCGACGGCCTCCAGCCGGCGCCAGATCTCCGGCACGTCCTCGACCCGGATCCAGTGCAGCTGGACGTTCTGCCGGTCGGTGATGTCGGCGGTGTCGCGCGCGAAGTCCACGCTGATCTGGCCGATCACCCGCAGCTGCTCGCTGGTCAGCGCCCCGCCGTCGATGCGGACGCGGAGCATGAAGTACTCGTCGTCCAGCTCGTGCGGCTCCAGGGTGGCGGTCTTGCCGCCGTCGATCCCGGGCTTGCGCTGGGTGTAGAGCCCGTACCAGCGGAAACGACCGCGCAGGTCACCCGGGTCGATGCTGGCGAAACCGCCCTTGGCGTAGATGTTCTCGATCCGCGCCCGCACGTTCAGCGGGTTGTCGTCCTTCTTGGACTGCTCGTTGGGGTTGAGCGGCTCGCGGTAGCCCAGCGCCCACTGCCCCTCACCCCGGGGCTTGCGGGCGCGCGGGGTGGCCGGACGAGCGGAGCGGGCGGTGGGGGTCTGGGTCATCGGGATCCTCGGTCGCGGGGTGTGCCGTCGGGGGTGACGGCAGGGTGTCGGAGGTCGCTCAGCGCGGGGCCGGGTGACACATCATCGACTGGGTCCGCCCGAGGTCGACGAACCGACGCTCGGTCAGCTCAGCGGCCCAGCCACCGTCGCCGACCGCGCCGACGAGCAGCCGGTGGGAGGGCAGGGGGACGCGGAGCATGGGCCCAGCCTTTGCCACCCGGGCCGGGAAAACAAACCGAAATTCCAGATGATGAGAAGCTCGTCCATTTAGTGAGACGTACGCCTCCGTGATGGGGGTCAGCGGGGGCGGTCGGCGCCGGCCGCGGCCTCCCGGGCCTCGGCTCGGGCCTCGATCGGGCTGTCCGGCGTCTCGTCGGCCAGCACCTCCGACAGCCGCGGCGAGCTGGGCGGGACGGTGGTGTCGGCGTACTCGGTCTGGGAGTGGTCGATGCCCGACAGGCGCGGCCAGACGAAGTCGATGGCGGCGTTGAAGGCGGCCCCGATGAGGACGGCCAGGGAGGTGACGAACAGCCAGATAAGGATGGCGATGGGGGCGGCCAGCGGTCCGTAGATGGTGGTGGAGCCGGCGGAGGCGATCAGGATCACCCGCAGCAGCCAGCTGCCCCCGAGCCAGATGAGCAGCGTGAGCGCCGCACCCGGGATCTCCGACAGCCAGCGCGTCCGGACCGGGACCGACAGGTGGTAGAGACCGGCCAGGAAGCAGGCGGTGCCGACCAGCACCACGGGCCAGTAGAGCAGGGCGATCGCCGACAACCGGGTCGGCAGCAGCGCGTCGACCAGGCTCGGGCCGGCCAGCACCAGCGGCAGGACGATGATGCCGACCACCATGAAGACCAGGTAGAGCACGAAGGAGAGGGCGCGGGTCCGCAGCAGACCACGCTGGCCGCTCAGGCCGTACATGATCGTGATGGTGTCGACGAACACGTTGAGCGAGCGCGATCCCGACCACAGCGCCAGCAGGAAGCCGATCGAGATGACCTCGAAGCGACCGCCGGAGAGCACGTCGTCCAGGGTCGGCTCGATGATCGTGGCCACCGCGTCCGGGGTCAGCGCCCGGCTGGCCAGGGTCAGCGCCTGGGCGCGGAAGTCGGTCAGGGTGGCCACGTCGTAGCGCTGGGCGACGAAGCCGACGGCGCCGACCAGACCGAAGATCAGCGGCGGCAGGGACAGGATCGCGAAGAAGGCCCCCTCGGCCGCCAGACCGGTGACCCGGTAGCGGATGCAGATGCCGACGGTGCGGCTGATCAGCTCCCAGACCTGGGACAGCGCGGACCGCAGCGGAGCGGGCAGGGCCTGCCAGAGTCGCGCAGCCACCTGCTTGATGTTGCTCGCGCCGACCACGGGCTCAGCCTAGGTGGAGAGAGGCCGTCAGGCCGTGAGGTGCTCGACGAGGATGCTGACGCCGATCCCGATCAGGATGACGCCGCCGATGATCTCGGCCGGGCGCTGGAAGCGGACGCCGACCCGGTGGCCGATGAACACGGCCGCGGTGGACAGCACGAAGGTGATCACGCCGATGACGGCGGCGGTCAGCCAGATGTTGACCTCCAGCAGGGCCAGCGAGATACCGACCGCCAGAGCGTCGATGCTGGTGGCCACGGCGAGCACCAGCAGCTCGCGCAGGCCGATCCCGTCCTTGCCGTCCGGGACGGGCTCACCGGGGTCGGCCTCCTCGTGGCTGGCGATCGCCTCCCACAGCATCTTGCCGCCGACCAGGGCGAGCAGGCCGAAGGCGACCCAGTGGTCGAAGGACTGGATCAGACCGCCGAAGGCCGAGCCGAGCAGCCAGCCGAGGATCGGCATCAGCGCCTGGAACAGACCGAAGGCGCCGCCGATGAGCAGCGCCTGGTAGAGGTGCAGCCGGCGGATCTTGAGACCGCGGGCCAGGGACACGGCGAACGCGTCGGCGGACACCCCGATGCCGACGAGCAGCACGGTCAGCAATGACATGGGCGGGGACTCCTCGGTGGGGCGGACGGACCAGACGGCCTGCCCGCCCTTGGGAGGCACCTGGCCCAGTACCGTACTGCGAATGGAATGGCTCACCGCGGTCGCGCTCCCGGTGGGTGGGATCGTCGGCGGGTTGATCGGGGCGTGGTGGTCCAAGCGCTCGAGCAAGACCGCGGAGATCGGCAGTCTGCTGAACGCGCAGCTCGCCGCCCTGTACGCCGCCCACCCCCGCCAGCGGCAGGCGGCGCGGGACATCATCCGGGGGCTGATGACCAGCGGCAGCCTGAGCGAGGAGCAGCTCGAGGCGGCCAGCACCGCGCTCAAGCACTGGGCCGCGGTGAACTGGGACGCCGCCGGCGACTCCGGGCGTACGCTGGAGGCAGGCGAGCAGACCGCGGGCGAGGAGGGATCGGATGACTGAGGTCCTGGACAGCGGGCACGTGGTCACCGACGAGGACGTGGACACGGCGCGGCTGATCATGGAGCTGGACCGGACGCTCGGGCGCGCGAGCGACCCGCTGACCCGACGGGTGGCCGCCACCCCGGAGGACCGGGTGCACGCCCTGCTCGGAGGGCGGACACCGTCCGCTCCGGAGGTCGTCGCCGGTGCCAACGGCCACCACGTCCCCGCCGAGGACGAGCTGGTGGCCACCCTGACCTCGGAGCAGAACGCCGCCGACCTGGCCCGCGAGGTGGGCGAGCAGCTGCACCTCGACCCGGCCGAGCAAGCTCGGGTGATCCCCGCGATCCAGAGCGTCATCCGACGCCGGTTGACCGAGCTGGTCGCCGAGATCCGTCCCGGTCACTGACCGGCCGGTGGGTCAGCGGCGCCCCAGGTCGCTGACCCGGTAGCCCGCAGGATAGAGACCGCGGACCGCCATCCCCGGGGTGAACACGGCCGACGACTCGGCGAGCGGTCGCCGGCGGCAGAGGAGACCGTACGCGCGGAGGATGGCACTGGTCGCCCGCTCGGCACCGGCCGAGGGCACCCGCAGACCGAGCGCGCGGCAGATCCGCCGGTCGCCGAGCAGCAGCGTGAACAGCGGGGTGGCCAGTGGCCGGGCGTACCAGGGCTGCAGGTCCTCGAGCACCCGGACCAGCTCCTCGGTGAGTCGTCGAGCGGCCGGACTCGGGGCGACGTGCGCGTCCTCGTACGCGTCGTAGAGGCGTTCGGCCTCGGCGTACGTGGTCGGTATCCGCTCGATGGCCATCAGTCGACCGAGCTGGCCGAAGAAGCCGACCGCCGACGCGCGCTCGTGGTGGGTGAGCCGCCGCCAGCCGACCCGGTCGATGTGGCGCAGGGGCGTGACGATGAAGGCGCACAGCACGTACGTCAGGTCGTCGGCGTGCAGCGGCCACGGCCGGTGGGCGCGGTTGATCGCACCGATCACCTGACGGGAGCGCGGGGAGTCGAAGCCGCCGTGGACGATCTCGTAGATCATCAGACCGGTGTCGTTGGCCCGCTTCAGCGTGTGACCGGTCAGCTCACCGGTGCCGGCCAGCAGCTCGGCCATCCGCGGCGAGGAGAAGGTGCGCAGGAAGGCGAGCTGCCAGCCCATCCGCGCCTCGTACGGGAACGCCTCCAGCATCAGCCGCCGGTAGAGCACGTGGTCGTCGTCGTGCTCGACGAGCCGGGCGAGCTCGGCGGTGTGACGGCGGCGATCACGGTGCACGGTGGATCTCCTCGGGAGCGCGCTCTGGGTCGAGGTTACGCGGGCTCGTCCCGGACGTCCGCTCGATCGGGCGCCGCAGCGCAACAAGATTGTTCGTAGGACGAAATTGTGACGCCGAAACCCTAGGCAGACGGTCCTTGGATCGTTACTGTCGCCGCTATCAGCGGTCGGGCGGGGGCCGGCACCGTCTCTCGGGGGAAGTTTCATCATGCGTCGTGGCCTTCGCCGGCTCCTGTCTGTGCTCACCGGTCTCGCCCTGGTCGGTCTCGTCGGAGTCGGAGGTGGGGGAGCGGGCACCGCGCACGCGGAGGACCCGGTGTCCCCGGCCCCGGTCCGGGCGTCGATCCAGGGGTTCTGGCAGGCCCGGTCGAACTTCGCCCGCTCCAACTTCGCCAGGTCGAACTTCGCGCGGTCCAACTTCGGCACGCTGGGGGAGCAGACGCCCAGCAGCTTCGGGTTGGAGAGCTCGCCGGCCGGTGAGGTGGTGCAGCGGAGCCTCGACGGCACCGCCTACCAGTGCGGACCGACCGGCTTCGACGGGTACGTGGACCGGCTGCTGGCTGGTCTGACCGACGACGAGCTGGCTTTCCTGCTGGACAGCGGCGTGCTGGAGTTCCCGGCCATGGAGGCTGTCGCCTTCGGCACCGCGAACCGCGACGCCGTCCCGAGCGGTCACGACGGACGCGAGCTCACCAAGACGCTGAAGGACCTGCAGAAGTTCTGGCCGACGACGTCGCGTGATCTGCAGCTGGTGGCCATGCACGGGGAGATGCTGCGGGATCCGCAGCGGATCAGCCGGCTGCTCGTCCGGCTGTACGGCTTCACCCCCACCGACGCCGACGGGTACGCCGCCGCGGTGGCGCGCGTCATCCGCGACGTGGCGATCTTCGACGACGGCAAGAGCCCGCTGTTCTCGTTGAACGCCTTCGCCTTCAGCGGCGCCGGTGACCCCGATCCCTCGATCGCGGCGCTGCCGCCCAAGATCGTGGTGGGGGACGGGTTCTTGGACGCCCTGGACGAGCTGGGCGTCGACGACGTGGGCGGCGACGTGGTGCTGGCCCACGAGTACGCCCACCAGCTGCAGGTCCAGCACGACCTCTTCGGGCCCGCGACCGGACCCGAGGCGAACCGCCGGGTGGAGCTGATGGCCGACGCCTTCGCCGGCTACTTCGCCGTGCACGCCAAGGGTCTGTCGCTGAACGCCCGCCGGGTGACGCAGGTGCAGCAGACCTTCTTCGAGCTGGGGGACTGCTCCTTCGACGACGCCGGACACCACGGCACCCCGGAGCAGGGTCGCCGGGCCTCGGCCTGGGCGGGCACGTTGGCCTCTTCGGCCAAGCCGCGCGGTCTGATCCTGGCTGCGCCGGAGCTGGCCGGCCTGTTCGATGCTCAGCTGCCGACGATCGTGGCCGCGGACGTCACCCCGAGTGAGACCCCGGTGGTGACGGCACCGGTGGAGACCGCGCCGACCGTCGAGGTGCCGTCGACCCCGGTCCCGGCTCCGCCAGCGCCGCCGACAGATGCACCGCCGGCCCCGGCGCCGCCGACCGACGTTCCGCCGGTGGGCGCTCCGCACTGACGATCCACCCGTGAGGGGATGAGTCGGAGTCAGGAGGCGGGATCGAAGATCTCGTCGGGGACGTCCGGCGCCGCCTCGTCATCCCAGAGGACCTGGCTGTAGCCGTCGTCGGTGTACTCGTCCAGCATCGTCTGGAAGTCCATGCTGGCTTCGACGTCCGTCTCGCACACGGAACGGGTCATCCAGCCGCTGCGGCCCCGGATCGTGCCACCGAGCTGCACGAGCACCCGGCCCCGACGGATCAGCAGGACGAACTCGCGCCGGAACAGCCGCTTGCGCTCCACGCGGACCTGTCTGTCGTTCACGAGGCCGACGGTATCCGGCTGATCAGGTGAGTGTGCCCCGCGCCGCGCCAGCTGACGATCGGGAGTGGAGAAGAGGGTGGTGGGCGATACTGGGTTCGAACCAGTGACCTCTTCCGTGTCAGGGAAGCGCGCTACCGCTGCGCCAATCGCCCGAGGTGGAGACGGGATTTGAACCCGTGTACACGGATTTGCAGTCCGTTGCCTCGCCTCTCGGCCACTCCACCCTGAGAAG
>JBMDXL010000177.1:0-3534 GCA_048594465.1 Microlunatus sp.
CCCGGGGCCCACAGCCACGTCGGCGGGACCCGTTGGTGGAACGTCAAGCACCCCGCCGCGTACGCCGCCCGGCTGGCCGCGGGGGAGTCCCCGGCGTACGCTCGCGAGATCCTGACCGAAGCGGACCGGCGGCTGGAGCAGGTGCTGCTGGAGATCCGCCTGGCCGAGGGGATGTCCCTGGACCGGCTGTCGGACCGTGGTCGGACCCGGGTCGACTCGTTGGTCGCCCGGTCGCTGGTCACCGTCGCCGCCGACCGTCTGCGGCTGACCCTGAACGGTCGGCTGCTGGCCGACGCGGTGGTGCGCGAGCTCGTCGACTGATCGCTCGCGGCGGGGCCCAGGCCGCAGCGGTGGACGTGCTGGACCTGGTCACGATCGGCGGGGGAGTGGTTCTCCGGAAGATCGCACGGTCGTTTCTCCCACCCCACAACGACGTCCGGGCTGCGGACTCGTGATAGGCAGGGGGAGCCGTCGGCGAGCGCTTCGTGGACGCAGAGCGGAGCGACATGATCACCGACGTTCGACCGGAGATGCTCTGGGAGAGCGCTGACGCGTCCGCGGAGCTGCGCACCAGGTTCGGGTTCGCCACCGTGACGGAGGCGACGACGTGGGTGTCCACCGTGCTGGCCGACGACTACGGGCTGCGCGGGGTGCGTCTTCAACGCCTCGTGATCAGCGCCCACAGCCTGATGGTCTGGGTGATCACCGAGCAGGCCGGGCCGTTGATGATCAAGGTCTGCCGGTTGGCCGTGGCTCACGACGCACTGTCCAACCGGGCCGCGTTGGTGAGCTGGCTGGCCGACCGCGGGCTGCCCGTCGCCCCGCCGCTGCCGACCGTCCGAGGTGATCACCAGCTGCTGAGGGACGAGCTGTCGGCCGGGGCCCAGCCCGTGCTGCCCGGCCAGCTGCTGCGGGTCGCCGACCTCGACCAGGTGCGGGCCGCGGGGGAGATGCTGGCCTCGTTGCACCTCCACCTGGCTGACTGGCCGGACGCCGCCCGACTAGCGTCCGAGCCACCGTGGTCCCGTGGTGGCTCCGGCGGCCCGCCGGCACCCGACGACCTCCGGGCCCGACTGGAGCAACGGTCGCTCGATCTTCCCCAGCTGGACCGCCAACCGGTGCACGCCGACTTCCGGGGGGCCAACGTGCTCAGCCAGGGCGCGCGCATCTCCGGCGTCCTCGACTTCGAGGAGGCCCGCCTGGACACGGTCGTCGTCGACCTGGCGCACGCGGTCTGCCTGCTCGGCACCTGGTACCACGACTGGAAGCCGATGACCCCGGAGGCGCAGGCGATCTTCCTCGAGGGCTACCTGGACCGTCGCCCACTGACCGACGCCGAGCAGACCTGCCTGCCCGTCGTCATCGGCCGGTACATGCTCGGGATGGGTTGGGTCGACGAGGCTCGCCGCTGGCTCGCCTGAGAGTGGTGGGCCCGCTCCGAGCGCGGACCGGGCTGGGTCCTCCGGAGCTAGGAGATGTGGTCCTGCGTCACGAAGTCGATCAGCTGCTCGACCGGCGTCAGCAGCCCCCGTTCCAGGTCGGTCCAGCTGGTCACGGTGGCCAGGATCCGCTGCCAGGCCCGGGCGATGTCGGCCTGGTCCCGGTGCGGCCAGCCGAGGGCGGCGCAGGTGCCGTGCTTGATGTCGGTGCCCCGGGGCACGTGCGGCCAGGACTGCAGGCCGAGCTTGGCGGGCTTGACCGCCTGCCAGACGTCCACGAAAGGATGCCCGGCGACGAGCACGTACGACCCGTACGGGCCCCTGGACACACCGGCCGCGATCCGGGACTCCTTGCTCCCGGGCACCAGGTGGTCGGCGAGCACCCCGAGCCGCCGGCCCTTCTCGGGACGGAACTCGGCCACGATGTCGGACAGGTCGTCGATGCCGTCCATGAACTCGACGACCACGCCGACGTGGCGCAGGTCGTCGCCCCAGATCTTCTCGACCAGCTCGGCGTCGTGGCGACCTTCGACGTAGATCCGGCTGGGCAGCGCCACCTTGGCCCGTACCGCCGGCCCTGCCACCGATCCGGAGGCGGTCCGACCCGGGGTGCGCTGGGCCGCCGCCGCAGTGCGCGGTGGCACCTTGACCAGCACGGGCTTGCCCTCCAGCAGCAGGCCGTGGCCGACCGGGAAGCTCCGTCGCTTGTCGCCCCGGCCCTCCAGCACCACCAGACCGTTCTCCCAGCGGGTCACGGCGCCGCAGAACCCGGTGCTGGCGTCCTCCAGCACCATCCCGCGCTCGAGGGTGATCTCGGGCACGACCTTCTTGGCCTGCTGCTGCCAGCCCTTGGTCAACACGTCCCGCGCATAGCGGTCCGTCGGCGGTTGGGGGGTGCGGTTGGTCGGTGCCACCGTCGCAGACTAGGCGCGGAGACGCCCCGGAGGCGGGTACGGCACGCACGGTCTGCCCACGTGTCGCCGACCTCGCCCCGTCGGTGGAGTCCGACCGCACCACCACCCCATCCACGCTCTCGACCCCGGTGGGGGCTCGGCCCGACGATCGGGTTGCATGGGGGCATGGCGACCTTGCCGATGTTCCCCCTGGGCACCGTCCTGTTCCCGCACATGCCACTGCGGCTCCGGGTCTTCGAGCAGCGCTACCTGGTCATGCTCAGCACCCTGCTGCAGTCCGACGCCGCCGAGTTCGGGGTGGTGCTGATCGAGCGCGGTCAGGAGGTGGGCGGGGGAGAGAAGCGGTTCGGGCTCGGCACGATCGCGGAGATCACGTCGCTCGGCACCCAGGACGGGTTCATCGGGCTGCTGGCCCAGGGGCGGAGCCGGATCCGGATCGATGAGTGGCTGGACGACGACCCGCACCCGCGGGCAGAGGTGTCGGTGGTTCCCGACCTGGTCTGGGACGAGCAGTGGCGCGGTCTGCTCGAGCAGGCCGAGAAGGCCGTACGCCGCAGCCTGGCCGTGTCGAGCGAGTTCTCCGAGCTCACCTGGCCGGCCGACATCGGCATCGAGGGCGACCCCGTGGCCACCGCCTGGCAGCTGGCCGGGGTCGCCCCGTTGGGACCGCTGGACCAGGTCGGCCTGCTGGCGGCCACGTCGGCGGAGCAGCTGCTGGCCGGGCTGATCGAGCTCTGCGACGGCATCTCCGCCGACCTCAGCGCCCCCTGGCCCGGGGACGACTGAGTCGGGAGTCGGGTGGCCGATGATCCCGGGCCCGCTCGGCCCGACGCTGGTCGGGTGGGCGTGGGGGTCGTCCGGATGGCGCCGCGGAGTCGCGGACGGTGGTCGGGTGGGCGTGGGGGTCGCCCGGATGGCGCCGCGGAGTCGCGGACGGGGGTCGGGTGGGCGTGGGGGTCGTCCGGATGGCGCCGCGAAGTCACGGACGGCGGTCCGGTGGGGTGCGTGTGACCGCAGACCAGACCGGGACTGAGGGCGACCGGGAACAGCGCGAGTCTCAGGACGCCGGTGAGCCGGTGCTGTCCCGGACCACCAGCTCGATCGGCAGCAGCACCTGGCGCGGCTCCCGCTCGGCGTCCAGCAGCAGCTCGCCGACCTGACGCCCTTTCTCCAGGATCGGC
>JBMDXL010000178.1:0-8732 GCA_048594465.1 Microlunatus sp.
CGTCACCCCCCAGCAGATCACCGGGCGGGTGTTCCATCCCCCGGCCCCTGACCGCTTCGGTTGATCGACGGGCCGCCACGTCGGCCGTGGGCTGATGCTGTCCTCGACCGTCTTGCTCCCGCGAGGCGGTGATGACGGGACCTAGGTCCTGCGGTGCGCGGACCTCCGACCGTCGTCGGACGACGGCGGACCGTGCAGAATCGAAGCAGGCAACGAGATCGAAGGACTGACCGATGACACCCACCCGGCACCGACCCGCACCGCACGACCGGGGTGGCGCACCCACGGAGCTGCCCGCACCGTTCCTGGGGCGGCTGGTGTTCCCCACCGGTCACGGTCCCCGCTCGATCATCGTCGAGTGCCTCCGCGCCGACGGTGGCTACACCATCCACCTGCCCGCGTTCAACGACGCCGGCAACTACCTCGCCGACGCCCCCGTGAGTCTCACCGCGGTCGAGGCGGAGTCCACTGACCCGGACGAGGTGATCCAGGGCCGCAGTCGACTCGTCGACGACCGGGATGTCGCCGACGACACCGCCCGCGCGCTGGAGCGGTGGTCCGACCAGCGGGCCGCGCACTACTTCCAGATCACTCCCGGACACCACTCCCGCACATCCCCGGGCGGTCACCGCCGTCGGGCCGGCGACGGACGGCGGGCGGCGCCGGCCCACCCGGATCCCCGTGAGGAGCAGCGGTGACGGAGTCCGCCGAGGACGCCGCCGGTCCGATCACGGTGTTCATCCTGGACGACCACGAGATCGTCCGTCGGGGTCTGATCGACCTGCTGCACGCCCACCCGCGGATGCGGGTCGTCGGGGAGGCCGGTTCGGTCGCGGACGCGCTGCACCGGATTCCGGCGGTCCGGCCCGACGTCGCCCTGCTCGACGTGCGCCTGGGTGACGGCTCGGGGGTCGACGTCTGCCGTGAGGTCCGCAGTCTGCTGCCGGAGACCCGGTGCCTGATGCTGACGTCCTTCGACGACGACGACGCGCTCTTCGCCGCCGTGATGGCCGGCGCCTCGGGCTACCTGATGAAGCAGATCAAGGGGACCTCACTGACCGACGCGATCGAGGAGATCGCGGCCGGCCGGTCGCTCATCGACAGCTCGCTGACCGAGCGGCTGCTGGAGCGCCTGCGAACGCCGGAGGACGGGCCGACCGGGCCGGCGACGGACCAGCTCACGGCCCGCGAGCACGACATCCTGGTGCTGATCACCGAGGGGCTGACCAACCGGCAGATCGGCGAGCGGTTGTTCCTGGCCGAGAAGACGGTCAAGCACTACGTCTCGGGTCTGCTGGCGAAGCTGGGGATGGAGCGCCGGACCCAGATCGCCGCGTACGGATCGCGGATCCTGCCGGCGGCCGACATCGCGCCCCGCTGACCCGCTGCTCGGCGCCCGGCCCGGGCGGCCTGGTCGCCGACGGTACCGCGTCCACGGCGCTGGTCAGTCGGTGAGCGCGGCCGTCCAGCGCAGTGTGGTGCCGTCCCCGTCATGGGTCAGGGTGAGCGCGCCCGACCGCAGCACGGCGCGCCTCGCCAGATTCGCCAGTCCGCTGCGCCGCCCACCCGGGGCCGGGGCCGTCGTCCCGTCGTCGATGATCTCAATGGTGAGGTGGCGGGCCGACACCGAGACGGACACCCGGACGTGGTCGGCGTCGGCGTGCTTGGCCACGTTGGTCAGACCCTCGCGCAGGACGGCCTTGACGTCCTCCAGGATGTCGGGTCCGAGGACGGTGTCGACCGGCCCGGCGAAGCGCAGGTCGGGGGCGAAGCCGAGCGCCGGCTCCACCTCTGACGCCACGTCGACCATCACCGCGCGCGGTGAGGTCGCGCCATGCGTCTCCTGCAACCCGAAGATGCTGGTCCGGATCTGCCGGATGGTGTCGTCCATGTCGTCCACCGCCGTCTGCAGCCGGCTGGCCACGTCGGGGTCGGAGCTGCGGACCGCCGCCGCCTGGACACTGAGACCGGTGGCGAAGAGCCGCTGGATCACGTGGTCGTGCAGGTCCCGGGCGATCCGGTGCCGGTCCTCCAGCACGGCGAGCTGACGCAGGCTCTCTCGCCGGTCCGAGAGCTCCAACGCGATCGCGGCGTGGCTGGCGAAGGCCTCGGCCATCCGCAGGTCCTCCACCGAGAAGGCCGGGGAGCCGGTCCGCCGGCCGACCATCACCACAGCCCGCACCCCGTCCTCTCCCACCAGCGGGCAGGCCATCACCGCACCGACCTCGAAGGCTGTCTGCAGGTGGACCACGTAGCCGTCCGCCACGGCGTCCACCCGGAGGGCGTGACCCGAGGTCATCGCCTCCAGGGCGAGTGAGTCCGAGGCGGGGTAGCTGTAACCGAGCAGGGACTGCGCCTGGTGACCGCGCGCGATCTGCACCGTCATCTCCGGTGGTGTCCCGCCGGGGAACACCACGGTGACCACGTCGGCCGTGGCCAGCCGGAGCACCACGTCGGCGATGCGGGTCAGGATCTCGGTGGCCGTCGAGTCCTGCAGCAGCTCGCGGCTGATCTCGGCCGACGCCCGCAGCCACTCCTGCTGGCGGCGCGACTCCTCGTAGAGCCGTGCGTTCTCGATCGCCACCCCCGCCGTGGCGGCGACGGCCTGGACCAGCTCCTCGTCCTCCGCGGTGAACTCGTCGGCATCGAGCCGGTCGGTCAGGTAGAGGTTCCCGTAGATCTCCCCCCGGGACTGGATCGGCACCCCGAGGAAGGAGCTCATCGGGGGGTGCGCCGCGGGGAAGCCCGAGGACCGGGGATCCGCTCCGATCGAGCCGAGGCGGATCGGCCGGGGATCGTTGATCAGCGCCCCGAGCACCCCGCGGCCGCGGGGCAGCTGGCCGATGGCCCGCACGGTGTCGTCGTCCATCCCGACGTGGATGAACTGCTCCAGACGGCCCTCCGGTCCGAGCACCCCCAGCGCGGCGTACCGGGCGCGGGCGATCGTCCGGGCCACGTCGACCGCGCGGCGGAGCACCGCGGCCAGGGTCAGCTCGGCGACGATCGAGCGGTTGAGGTCGACCAGGTGGCGGACCCGGCTCTGCGCGACGTCCTCGGGTCGGGCCGGATCGGCCGCGGACGCCGGCGCGTCCCGATCCTGGTCCTGCGCCGCCGGCTGCGAGGCCGCCGGCGGGTGCTGCGCCATGGGGGACAGGCTAGGCCGACCGGCGCGGCTGTGGAAGCCCGCGGCCGTCATCGGGGAGCGGCGATCCGACGCCGCTCCGCTGCCGGGCGACGAACCGTCCCGATCGGAGCCACCGCTGGTCAGTCCCGGCTGAGCATGACCTTCAGGGCGCCGGTCTCCCCCGCCCGGGCGAAGACGTCGTACGCCTCGGTCATCTCGTGCAGGCCGAAGTGGTGGGTGACGAACCGCGCGGTGTCCAGCTGACCGGCCGCCACCATGGTCAGCAGGCGCGGGGTCGAGAAGGTGTCGACCAGCCCGGTGGTGATCGTGAGGTCCTTGATCCACAGGCTCTCCAGGTGCAGCGTCGCGGCTGCTCCGTGGACGCCGATGTTGGCCACCCGGCCGCCCGGGCGGACGAGCCGGGTGCACGTCTCGAAGGTGGCGGGGGTGCCGACCGCCTCGAACACCACGTCGGCGCCGAGACCCCCGGTGAGCGCCGCCACCGCGTCGTCGACGGCGTCGGCGCCCAGCCGGGCGTCGACCACGACGTCGGCCCCGAAGCGCTTGGCGGCGTCCAGCCGGGTGGCCGCCACATCGACGGCGACCACGTGCGCCGGCGAGTAGAGCTGGGCGGTCATGATCGCCGCCAGCCCGATCGGCCCGCTCCCGACCACCACGACGGTGTCCCCGGGACGCACCTGACCGTTCAGCACGCCGACCTCGAAGGCGGTCGGGGTGATGTCGGACAGCATCAGCGCGGCTTCGTCGGAGATGCTCTCGGGGATCGCGTGCAACGAGGTGTCGGCGAAGGGCACCCGCACGAACTCCGCCTGGGTGCCGTCGACCAGGTGACCGAGGATCCAGCCACCGCCACCCAGGCACTGGCCGTAGCGGCCCTCCCGGCAGAACCGGCACCGCCCGCACCCGCTGATGCAGGACACCAGCACCCGGTCCCCGACCTTCCAGCCCGTGGCCGGACCGGCCTCGACGACCGTGCCGACAGCCTCGTGGCCGAGGATCCGGCCGGCCGCGACCTCGGGCACGTCACCGCCGAGGATGTGCAGGTCCGTGCCGCAGATGGTGGTCGCGTCGACCCGTACGATCGCGTCCCGGTCGTCGGTCGGCAGCGGCAGCGCCACCTCCCGCCAGTCCGCCCGTCCCGGTCCGTCGAAGACCAGCGCCCTCATCGTCATCGTCCACTCTCCTCGTGTCTGGAGCCACTTCCGGTGGCACTGTCCAGTCCACTCCGACGACGCGCTCCCGGACAGGGCCCAAGGACGCACCCGCTGCGGCCGTTGGACCCCTGCGAACTACCCGTTGCTCAGTCTCGGTGGGGGCGACGGCCGCCGACACCGTCGGCGTGACGGCGGTCCGGTTCGCCGTCGACGGCAAGGGCGTCGCCACCCAGGTGCTGCACCAGCAGTGGCTGGCCAGCCCCCCGGGCGACACCTTCTGGGTGCAGTCGACCGCTGCCCCCACGACCATCGCCGGTCTGGTGACGATCACCGACAGCCAGCCCACCACCGACCGCTGGAACTTCGCGGCGGTGGAGATCAAGGCGGTCAACGGCTGACGGCCCCTGGCGGGAGCTTCGGCGGTGTGTTCGAGCGACCCGTTGACGGTCGCGCTCGACCAGGACGCCCTGGTGGCGACAGCTTCGCGGTGCGGGTCCTGCTACACCGTGCTGGGAGGGGGCGCGGACTGTCGGAGGCCGTCCGGGGTGACCACCGTCGCCCTGTCGGAACGCCAGATCGACACCAGCACAGTGATCCCCAGCACGACACCGATGATCAGCAGGACGAAAGACACCAGCCCGAGCCACGGTGCACCGTGGCTGCCGGACAAGAAGGTGGAGATGTCCCACGTTCCGTGGGCGACCATGGCGAGGACGATCATCCCGCGGTAGCGACGGAAGACGTACAGGATCGACCCGGTCAATCCGGCCAGCACCACCTGGACCAGCTGCGTGGGGCCCGTCCCGACGATCAGGTTCGGCAGGTGGAACAGCCCGAAGCCGATCGCCGTCCACAAGGCAGCAGTGGCTTCGGTCCGGCCGCCGGTGCGCATGCTCCGCAGGAACACGCCTCGGAACAGGGTCTCCTCCGCGAACCCCACGAGCACCCCGGACAAGATCACGACCCCCACCAGAGCCAGACTCGTGGCAGACCACTGCACGCCGACGAGACGGACGACGATCGCGACGACGAAGAAGAGCATGGCCGCCTTCATCACCCCGGTGATCGGCAGCTGACCGGGATCGCGCCAGACCATGTCCCAACGGGCAACCGTCAGGAAGGCGATCAGCAACACCGAACCGGCGGCCAACGGGATCACGGCAGCCCGGAGGGCGTGAGCGGGTGTCGTCGTCCACTCGGTGTACGGCAGACCGGACGCGAGCTGCAGGCCGAACACCACGATGACGTACAGGACCACCACCGCCGCGCCCACCAGCGGTGCCGGTTGGATCCGGTACCGATCTGACCTCGCCGCCGACCGCGTCTCCGCCATGACCCCGCCTCTCTCGCCACCCGTGATGTTGATCATCCCGCTCGGTGGCAACCTAGTCCACCGAGCTCCTCGACTGCTCCTGCCGGCAGTCGTCGTCCGACCCGAGAAGATCCTGCGTGAAACGCTTGCTGGTGCCGTCCGCGGCGCTGCTGTGGGGGTGGCAGACGCCCTTCCTCAGCCCCGCCCTCGCACTGATCCTGACCCAGCTGCACGGCGCCACCACGGCCGAGGTCGGCTGGGTTCTGGCGGTCTACAACGCCAGCGGTTTCATCGCGTCGCTCGTCGTGCCCGCGTACGCCGACGAGAGACAGGACTACCTCGGACCCATGCTGGCCTGCGGCGTCCTCACCCCTGGTGCTCGCGGTCCTGCTCGGCGCCGTCACCACGCTGCACGGTGGAGGCGATGGTGACGAGGGCGACGGTCGCGATGGCCAGCAGGTCATGATCAGACAGCGCCGAGCGACCCGCCTCGTCGACGACGCCGCCTCGCCCGCTCCGGCCGCGGACGGGCCCTCCGTCGGACGACTCGGGATCGTGCTCAGCACCGCTGCGTTCGTCCTGCTCCAGGCCACCGACGCCACCGCCATGACGATGCTCACCATCTACGTCACCGACACGGTGCAGCTCGACATCCTGTGGGCCGGTGTCGCGCTCGGTCTCGCCGCCGCCCTGGAAGTTCCCGCCCTCGTCCTGATCGGGCGGTTGACGGAACGGCACTCCAGCATCGGTCTGATCGCGACCAGCTGCGTGGCCGGCATCGCCTACTTCGTCGGTCTCGCGTTCGTGACCGAGCCGATCGCGCTCCTGGCTCTGCAGCCGCTGAACGACTGGAGCTTCGCCGGCTTCGGCGGGGTCGGGCTCACGTTGTCCCAGCAGCTGATCGCGCGACCCGGCCTCGCCACCGGTCTCTACATGAACACCCGCCGGATCGGGTCCATCGTCTCAGGGCCGATCATCGCCTTCGGGTCGCTCACCGTGCTCGGTCAGCGCGGCATCTTCCTCACCAGCGCCGCCGTCACCGGCCTCGGCCTGCTCGTCATCGCCGCTGCTCACGCCTACGGCAGGCGGCGACAGACCACCGCCCGGGCGGAACCCCGAGCCTGAGCGCCTGCCCACCGCCAGCCGCGGGCTGGGTCACCACCCGGCCCTCCAACTGACCGCGATGGTCCAGCGACGAGCGGCTCTCGCGAGTTCGGTGGTCGGACGCCTTCCTCAGCGGGTTCGGCCCGCAGTCCCCCGTCAGACCCCCAGGCCCCACAGAGCGCCGACATGCCGGGCGTCGGTCCCACAGCAGCCACCGGTGATGGTGAGCGCGGGCAGTCGAGAGCCCAGTGCAGTATGCGAGGCGACGAGCTCGGAGATGTCGCCCTCGTCGATGTCCTCGGCCGCGTCGAGTTCTGCGTGGCTGTGTGAGGAGGCGTTCACCCGAAGTCCGGCGATCCGGTCGAGCTCTGGCCGGTGCCCACCCAGCCCGGCCTGCATGTGGGTGGGATGGGCGCAGTTCAACAGAAAGTACGCGGGAGGCGCGACCCGGTCCACTGCCGCGATAGCGTCGGCGACGCTGGCGCCGTCGGGAAGCCTTCCATCGACCTCCACCGTGAACGAGATCGCCACGGGCAGACCGACCGACTGCGCAGCCTGCACGATGCCGATGGCCTCACCGACGTGGGTGAGGGTGTAGGCGGTGGCGAGGTCGGCCCCCGCCGCCTGGAAGGCCTGGAGCTGCGGCCGGTGGTACTCCGCGGCCTCGTCCGGTCGAAGCTGCGCGGCGGCGGAGTAGCCGTCGCCGCGGGGGCCGACCATGCCACTCACCAGCACCGGGGCGACGTCTGCCGCGTAGCGGTCGCGCAGATCGAGGAGCATCTCGACCGCCTCCCCGTTGACGGCGTCCAGCCCGGCGGCCGACCATCCCAGACGGGCACCCCAGTCGAGGTTCGCCCGCCACGTCGGCGTCTCGAGCAGCAACCCCGCCGGCACGCGGCGGGCGATGTCGGCATAGGCGTCGTAATAGGCGCGCAACAACCCGCGCCCCGCCTCCGTCCGCAGCAGCGGGAACGCGGCGAACTCGGGCAGGTCGACGCCGTGATGGAAGATCAGGTCGGTCTCCATCCCGCCGTCGGTGACGAACCGGGTGCCCCGCAGCTGCGGCAGGGCCGTCGGGATAGCCGACGTGGTGGGCGTGGTGTCGGTCATGATGGTCTCCCCTCGCGTTCCAGACCGTTCAGTCTGTTTGTATCAGACTAATCGGTCTGGTACAAGGGGTCCATGCCTCGTGACGGATCGCCGACCAAGCAACGCATCCTCGACACCGCTGAGCGGCTCGTCATCGAGAACGGCTTCGCGGCCACCTCCTTGGACGAGGTGATCGCTGGGTCCGGCACCTCGAAAGGATCGTTCTTCCACCACTTCGCCACGAAGGTCGACCTCGCACGCGCTCTGGTCGCCCGCTACGCCTCGGCGGACGTCGCCCACCTGCACCTGGCCCTGGGTGCCGTGGAGCACCTGGCCGACGACCCGGCGGCTCAGGTCGTCGCTTTCGTGCGGTTCTTCGAAGAGGGTGCCGAGGACCTGATGGCAGCCCAGTCAAGCTGTCTCTACGTTGCGATCCTCTCCGAGCGTCAGCTGGCCCAGGCCGGAACCAGCGAGGAGATCATCGGTGCCGTCACCGCCTGGCGGGACGCCCTGAGCGCGCTCCTGCGCCGGGCGTTCGACATGCAGCCCAGCCCTCCCGCGATCGACACGAACGCTCTCGCGGACCACCTGTTCGTCACCTTCGAGGGAGCGTTCCTCCTGTGCCGGTCGACCGACGACCCCGGCCACATGCGAGCTCAGCTCACCGTGGTCCGGCAGCTGCTCGAGTCGTTGCTCGACCGGGGGTCCGGCGCGCCCCGCCGGAGGACGGGGTTCCCTCGCAGATCAGACGGTGAGTGACCCTCCGCCGGCCGGCGTGGCCCTGGATCGTCTTCCCGAGCCGAGCGTCCACCGGATGCTCGACCACGAGGATGCATCGATGACCCTGGATGTCTGGCATCGCTGGTCGAGGACGACCTGGATGCCGTGTCGGATCAGCTGGACGTGGCCCGGCTGGATGCCTCTGCGG
>JBMDXL010000179.1:0-3688 GCA_048594465.1 Microlunatus sp.
CTGCCGATGCTCGAGGTGACCCGCGTCGAGCTGGACCGGTTGACCGGTGGCGCCGTGCACCAGGGGGTGGCGCTGCAGCTGCCCGAGTTCACCTACGCCCACCCCGACGACCTGCTCGGACTGGCGATCGAGTCCGACACCCCGCCGTTGATCGTGGCCCTGGACTCCATCACCGACCCCCGCAACCTGGGGGCGATCATCCGGTCCGCCGTCGCCTTCGGGGCGCACGGGGTGCTGATCCCGGAGCGCCGCTCGGCGGGGATGACCGCGGCAGCCTGGAAGACCTCGGCCGGCGCGGCGGCCAAGGTGCCGATCGCCCGCGCCACCAACCTGACCCGGACCCTCAAGGCGTACGCGCAGGCGGGGCTGTTCCTGGTCGGGCTGGACGGCGAGAGCGACGTGGACGTCGCCGAGATCGCCGAGGCCTCCGGCCCGATGGTGCTGGTGGTCGGCAGCGAGGGCACCGGTCTCTCCCGGCTGGTCCGCGAGACCTGCGACACCGTGGCCGCCATCCCGATGGCCGGCTCGATGGAGTCCCTGAACGCCGGCGTGGCCGCCGGCATCGCCCTGTACGAGATCTCCCGCCGCCGCTGACCCCGACTTCTGCACCGCTATCCACGTCTGACGTGGGTTTCGCTCCAGTAGATCGAGGTCGAGTCGGTCACCCGGCGCGGGTAAACTCCGCCCGGTGACCGACCTGCTTGCACCTGCCACCGCCGACGCTCCCTCGATCGACGTGGCCGCCACCGCGTCGGAGGCCTACAGGGCCGCCCTCGCCGTCATCGAGACGGTCGAGCCGCGGGTGGCCGACGCCACCCGCGCCGAGCTCGCCGACCAGCGGAGCTCGCTGAAGCTGATCGCCTCGGAGAACTACGCCTCCCCGGCCGTGCTGCTGACCATGGGCACCTGGTTGAGCGACAAGTACGCCGAGGGCACCGTCGGGCACCGCTTCTACGCCGGCTGCCAGAACATCGACACCGTCGAGTCGCTGGCCGCCGAGCACGCCCGTGAGCTCTTCGGGGCCGAGTACGCGTACGCGCAGCCGCACTCCGGCATCGACGCCAACCTGGTCGCCTTCTGGTCGATCCTGGCCCACCGGGTCGAGACCCCTGAGCTGGCCGAGCTCGGGGCGAAGAACGTGAACGACCTGACCGACGAGCAGTGGGAGACGCTGCGGCACAAGTTCGGCAACCAGCGGGCGCTGGGCATGAGCCTGGACGCCGGCGGTCACCTCACGCACGGCTTCCGCCCGAACATCTCCGGCAAGATGTTCGCCCAGCGCTCGTACGGCACCGACCCCACCACCCAGCTCCTCGACTACGACCAGGTCGCCGCGGCGGCACGGGAGTTCAAGCCGCTGATCCTGATCGCCGGCTACTCGGCGTACCCGCGCCGGATCGACTTCGCCACGATGCGCGAGATCGCCGACGAGGTCGGCGCGACGCTGATGGTCGACATGGCGCACTTCGCCGGCCTGGTCGCCGGCAAGGTGTTCACCGGCAACGAGGACCCGGTGCCGCACGCGCACATCGTCACCTCGACCACGCACAAGTCGCTGCGCGGCCCGCGCGGTGGTCTGGTGCTGGCCACCGAGGAGTACGCCCCGAGCGTCGACCGCGGCTGCCCGCTGGTGCTCGGCGGCCCGCTCGGTCACGTGATGGCGGCCAAGGCCGTGGCCTTCGCCGAGGCCCGCACGCCCGCCTTCCGGACGTACGCGCAGGCCGTGGCCGACAACGCCCAGTCGCTGGCCGAGAGCCTGAAGCGGCGCGGGGCGAACCTGGTCACCGACGGCACGGACAACCACCTGGTGCTGATCGACGTGACCGGCTTCGGTCTGACCGGTCGCCAGGCTGAGTCCGCGCTGCTGGACTCCGGCATCGTGACCAACCGCAACGCCGTCCCGAACGACCCGAACGGCGCCTGGTACACCTCCGGCGTGCGGATCGGCACCCCGGCGCTGACCACCCGCGGTTTCGGGGCGGACGAGTTCGACCGGGTCGCCGACCTGATCGTCAACGTGCTGAAGGGCACCACCCCGGTGACCGCCTCCAGCGGTCAGCCCGGCAAGGCGAAGTACACGCTGACCGACGGGCTCGCCGACGCCACCAAGGCCGCATCCGCCGAGCTCCTGGACGCGAATCCTCTGTACCCGGGGCTGCAGCTCTAGTCCCGTTCCCGTACCGGCTGCTCCGACGGAGGTGATGTGGGTCCCACCACCCTCACCTCCATCGGGCTCGTGCTGTTCGCGCTGGTCGTCCTCGGGCTGACCGCGTACGGCTACTACCTGCTGCTGTTCGCGGGCGCCAGTCTGCGACCGGCCGAGGACGACGACGAGCGGGCCATCGACAGCGCCGTCCAGGATCTGCGCAGCCAGATCGAGGCGTACGAGCGTCAGCACCGCCAGCCCTGACTGCTTCGAGTGCACTCCAAGGAGCACACTGGGGCGATGGACCCGCACGACCAGGCGTACACGATCGCCCAGGCCGCCGAGGCGACCGGGCTCACCACCCACACGCTGCGCTACTACGAACGTGACGGGCTGCTGCTCGCACCCCCGGCCCGGTCCAGTGCCGGGGTCCGGCGCTACGGCGAGGTCGACCTGGCCTGGATCACCATGATCACCCGACTGCGTGCCACAGGCATGCCCATCCGGACGATCCGGGCGTACGCGGAGCTGTGTCGCCGGGGCGACGGGAACGAGCAGGAACGCCTCACCCTGCTGCTCGCGCACCGGGACCGGGTGCTGGAGGACCTGGCCCGGGTGACCGACCACCTCGGCGCTATCAACCGCAAGATCGGCATCTACGAGGACCGGCTGGAACGGCGCGAGCTCAGCACCCCCGTCGGGGGTTGACTTCGAGCGCGCTCGAAGGCGAAAGGTGGAGCCATGACCACCACCACCGATCCCACCCCCGTGGAGTCCACCCTCCCCCGCCGGACCCTCGGCACCGGCGACCACGCCCTCGAGGTGTCCGCGCTCGGACTCGGCTGCATGGGCATGTCGGAGTTCTACGGCAGCACCGACGAGGCCACGGCCGTCACGACGATCCACCGAGCCCTCGACCTCGGTGTGAGCTTCCTCGACACCGCCGACATGTACGGCCCGTTCACCAACGAGGTGCTGGTGGGCCGGGCCATCGCCGACCGCCGCGACCAGGTGGTGCTGGCCACCAAGTTCGGCAACGTGCGCGATCCCGAGGACGCCAGCTTCCGCGGCATCGACGGCAGCCCCGCGTACGTCCGGCGGGCGTGCGACGCGAGCCTGCAGCGACTCGGCGTCGACCACATCGACCTCTACTACCAGCACCGGGTCGACAAGACCGTGCCGATCGAGGAGACCGTCGGCGCGATGGCCGAGCTCGTGACCGCCGGCAAGGTCCGCCACCTCGGTCTGAGCGAGGCGTCGGCCGACACGATCCGCCGCGCGCACGCGGTGCACCCGATCACGGCCCTGCAGACCGAGTACTCCCTGTGGACCCGGCACGTGGAGGACGAGATCCTCCCGCTGCTGCGCGAGCTGGGCATCGGCCTGGTGCCCTACTCCCCCCTCGGACGAGGGTTCCTGACCGGCACCATCACCTCGGCCGACGACCTGGCCGCCGACGACTTCCGGCGCCACAACCCGCGCTTCACCGGCGACGCCCTCGCGGCCAACCTGGCGCTGGTCGACGCGGTCCGGGAGCTCGCC
>JBMDXL010000018.1:0-3548 GCA_048594465.1 Microlunatus sp.
GCGTCGAGCGCGCCCATGGTCGCGCCGAAGTCGTGGTAGTCGACCTCGCGCACCACATCGGTCACGTCGTGCTCGGTGCCGCAGCTCGGGCACTTCAGCCGACCGATCGCCGGGTCGAAGCCGAGCATCCCGCCGCAGGACCGGCACGGGTAGGTGCGGGTCAGCTCGGTGGAGTGGAACACCGCCGGGTCGGTCAGCGCGCCCGGATCGGGCAGCGGAGCAGGTTCAGGCATAGCCGCCGCGCCGGGCAGCGGGGGTGGCGCAGCCGCGCCCGGGAGCGGCGGCGGCGCGGACACCCCGGGCAACGGCGGCGGCAGCTGGGACTCGTCCACCGGCACCGGACCACCATCGCCGGGCAGCGGCGGCGGCCCGGCCGCTGCCGGGTCGGACGGCTGGCTCATCGAGACGGCGTCCGCTGGCTCAGCCGGCCGGCGGCGTGGGCGATCCGCCACCGGTCGTCGGCAGCGGGGGCGGGGCCTGGAACAGCTGCGCCAGCGCGGACACCTGACCGGCCTCGGTCCAGCCCGCCATGCCCGCGGACCAGACCAGCGTCTGCGGCGTCAGCTGACCGCTCGAGACGTACCCCCGCAGCTGGTCGGTCCCGAACGGTCCGGCCGACTGCCCGTCGATCGCCACGTGGTACGGCCCGCCGCCCGGCAGCGGCGGGGGAGCGGACTGCGCGCTCTGTGCACCCTGACCGCTCTGCGGCTGGTTGAAGGCGCCGGCCATCTGCTGGCCCAGCCCGAAGCCGAGCCCGGCGCCCATGGTCGCGCCGACCCCGCCGCCGGGGTTGTCGGCGGCCCGGGTCATCGCGTCGGCGGCCTTGGCCTGCTGGTAGCGCTGCATGTCGCCGAGGTTGCGCGCCCACCCGGCCTCCTCGACACCACGGGCGACACCGCGGGTCATGGCCTGGGTGATCTCCTCGGGCAGTGAGATGTTCATGGTCACCGAGTCGATACCCAGCCCGTACTCGTCGTCGACGCGGTCGGCCACGAAGTCACGCAGCTTGTCCGACAGTTCGACCTGGCGACCCTGCAGGTCGATCGCTCCGAGCTTGGTCTCCATGATCATGTCGGAGAAGGCCAGGGTGATCACTCGGCGCAGCAGCTCGGCCACCTCGTCGATGTCGAGGGTGGAGTCGGTGCCGATCACCTGGCGCAGGAAGACGCCCGGATCGGCGACACGGACCACGCACAACCCGTTGGCCCGCACCTGGACCATGCCGAAGTCGGGGTCACGCACCGTGACCGGATTCGCCGTCCCCCAACGGAAGTCGGTGATCGGCCGAGTCGAGACGAAGTAGACCTCGGAGCGGAACGGCGAGTTGAAGCCGTGCTTCCAGCCCTGCAGCGTCGACATGATCGGCAGGTTCTCGGTGCTCAGGTCGTAGTGGCCCGGACCGAAGATGTCGCCCATCTGGCCGCGGTAGACGAAGATCGCCTGCTGCCCCTCGCGGACGATCAGCTCCGCGCCGTTCTTGATCTCGTTCTGATAGCGCGGGAAGCGCCAGGCCAGCGTCGAGCGCGAGTCGTCGATCCACTCGATGATGTCGACGAGTTCGCCGCGCAGCTTGTCCATCAGGCCCATGGGGTGTCCCTCCGACGACGATCAACCGGTGATCCCGAGTGTAGGGACGCACCGGGTCGCAGGGGTACCCGGACCCGACCCGGATCAGGCGGTCCGGAGCACCCGGTCGATGGGGCCGAGCCACGGGTCGAGCCCGTCGTCACGCCACCGCGCGGTCGCACCGCGGGACCGGCGGACGATCAGGGAGAACGCCTCACGCACCCGGCTCCGGTCGGCCGGATCGTCGCCGCTGACCACGATCCGCGTGCCGGGCGCGGTGTCCCGCCAGGAGCCCAACCGTCCCACGCCGACCTGACCACCGGCGCCCTCCCAGGCGCAGGCCTGGGTGGGTCGGGAGGCCAGCCAGAAGTGTCCGCGTCCGATCAGCCGGCCGCCGCCGAGGGCGTCGAGGTGCTCCAGCAGCGGTTCCGGAGCCAGCGGACGGTCGGAGGTGAGGTCGAGGGTCCAGGCGTGAGCGGTGTCGGCGGCGCCGCTGGGCCGGACGGCCATCAGGTCGCGTCGGCGTCGCGCGCGCCGCGGATCGTGGTCGTGCTCGGCGAGCACGGCGGCCGACAGGTCGCTCCAGTGGTCGATCCGACCCGACCGGGGATCGGTGACGTGGTCGAGCAGGTCACCGGCCGCCCTGGCGGGCTCGTCGAGACCCACGATCAGGTCCGCGCCGTCGAGCTGGGCCAGCAGCGCCTCACCGACCGAGCGGCGGTCCGTCGGGGCCAGGGCCAGCCCACGCTCGTCGAGCAGGTCGTCGCCCAGCAGGTCGTCGGCCGCCGTGGCGTGGGCCACGAAGCCGAGCACCGGGCCGAGCGCGGGCGCGCCCGGCTGGTCCGCCAGCTCGGCGGAGAGCGCGGCGACCAGCGGCTCGGGGGTGCTCGTGGCGGGTGGGCACACCACGACATGACGCCAGCGACGGCGATCGGCCAGTGTCCGCACCGTGCCCGCGAGGTCGCCGCGGACCGTGCAGGAGACGCAGTCGTGGTCGAGCTCGACCAGGTCGTCGTAGACCAGACCGGCGGCGTCGGACACCGTCCGCCGCAGGCCCGCCCGGTCGGGCCCGGGGGCGGCGTACCGGACCACGACGGTGTCGGGCAGTTCGAGGGCCAGCGCGCCGGCCACGGTCAGTTGCGCGTCGGGATCGACGGTGGTGGCCAGCAGCACGCGTTCGGTGGTGATCACCTCAGCGCTCCTCGCGGAAGTCGACGTGGCGGCGGACCACCGGGTCGAACTTGCGCAGCACCAGCCGGTCGGGGTCGTTGCGGCGGCTCTTGCGGCTGACGTAGGTGTAGCCGGTCCCGGCGGTGGAGCGGAGCTTGATGATCGGACGGACATCGGTACGACGGGCCATGACGAGAATGGTATACGCTAATGGAAATCAGTTGCAAAAGAGCAACGGTGAGGTGGCGGGGCGGCCCCGTCACCGGAAGGAGAACCCGATGAACCGGTCCCAGTTGTCGCAGGCCATCAGTGAGCGCACCGACCTCGCCCACGGCCAGGTGGAGCAGGTGCTCGACGCGTTCGAGCAGGTGCTGATCGACGCCGTGGCGAACAAGGACGAGGTGAAGCTGCCCGGACTGCTCACCCTGGACGTGACCGAGCGCAGCGCGCGTACCGGTCGCAACCCGCAGACCGGCGAGAGCATGGAGATCCCCGCCGCCTCGGTCCCGCGGCTGCGGGCCGGCGCCAAGCTGAAGCGCGCCGCCCAGGGGTGATCACCTGAGACGACGGTCCTCGCGATCGTCCGCACGGGCCGGGATCTGGTGGGGTCCCGGCCCGTGTGCTGTCCGGACGGGGCGAGAGGCCCCTGTACACAAACGGTCGCCACAGCGACATTGCTGCCGGTTTTGGCAGCTGTGTCGCGTGAGCGACCGGTTGTGTCCGTGCCGTCGCTCCGGTCGGCTGTGGGCGTGGGTCGGTGGGCAGGTGCTGGCGCGGACCACGAGGGTGGGGCGGAGGCGCTGGGGGACGGT
>JBMDXL010000180.1:0-3558 GCA_048594465.1 Microlunatus sp.
CGTCGGCTCCGGGTCCAGCTCTACGGCAAGCAGGTGAAGCCGGGCCGCAAGGTCGGGCACGTGACCACGTACGGGCACGACCTGGACTACGTCCGCCGCCGGGCGCGGAACGCGGCCGACTCCATGATGGGAAACGACACATGACCAGCACCCCCCGCGTCGGCATCGTGATGGGCTCGGACTCGGACTGGCCGGTGATGAGCGCCGCCGGGGTGGCCCTGACCGAGCTCGGGATCGCCTCCGAGGCCGACGTCGTCTCGGCCCACCGGATGCCCGAGGCGATGGTGGCGTACGGCCGCCAGGCCCACACCCGGGGACTCGAGGTGATCATCGCCGGCGCCGGCGGGGCCGCCCACCTGCCCGGGATGCTGGCCGCGCTGACCCCGTTGCCGGTGATCGGGGTGCCCGTGCCGCTGAAGTACCTCGACGGGCTGGACTCGTTGCTCTCGATCGTGCAGATGCCCAGCGGGGTGCCGGTGGCCACCGTGGCCATCGGCAACGCCCGCAACGCCGGTCTGCTGGCCGCCCGGATCCTGGCCACCGGCGACCCCGAGCTGACGGCCCGGCTGATCGCCTTCGCCGCCGACCTGCAGGCCACGGCCGAGGCGAAGGGCGCCGCGGTGCGCGACGCCGCGGGCGGGGCCTGAGACGTGGCGGGCATGATCACCGAAGCCGTCGGCGGCGCGTCCCTGCTGGTCAGGGGTCTGCGGTTCCTCGCCCAGCGCCCCCGGCTGTTCTGGCTGGGTGCGGTGCCGCCGCTGATCATGTCCGTGGTGTTCGCGGTGCTGCTCGTGCTGCTGGTCACCCGCCTCGCCGAGATCGGGGACGCGATCACCCCGTTCGCCGACGGGTGGAGTGCGGCGGCCGGGAGCCTCGTGCAGGTGCTCGCCGCACTCGGCGTGCTGGGGGCGACGCTGCTGGTCATGATCATCTCGTTCAGCACCCTGACGATGGCCCTGGGTGCTCCCGTCTACGACAAGATCAGCGAGGCCGTCGACACGGAGCTGTCGGGTCCGCTGCCCGACCAGGGGGAGTCCTGGCGCAGCTCGCTGCCGCGGGCGCTGCGCCAGTCGGTCGGTCTGATCGCCCTCTCGGTCGCGGCGGCGCTGCCGCTGTTCGCTGCCCAGTTCATCCCGGTCGTCGGCCAGACCGTGATCCCGGTGGTCTCGGCCTGCTTCGGCGGCTGGATGCTCTGCTTCGAGCTGATCGGCCCCAGCTTCGAGCGGCGCGGGTTCCCCGCGCTGGCCCAGCGGCGTGCGGCCATGCAGCGCCGACGCTGGCGGGTGCTGGGCTTCTCCGTGCCCTGCTTCCTGCTGCTGGCCATCCCGTTCGTGGCCGTGGTCGTCTTCCCGGTGGCCACGGCCGGCGGGGTCTTCCTCACCCGCGAGCTGCTGGCCACGCCGGACCGGACGGACTCCCGGGCCTGACCCCTCCGCTCCAACCCGGGTCGCCGAGAGGTCGACCTGGGGGACGCGGTCACCGGGGCACTGTCAGACAGAAGCCGTCAGCGGGGCGCAGACAGAAGCCGTCAGCGGGGCGCGGGGGCGGTGCTCTCCCGCTCCACCAGGACCGGGGTCGAGTCCAGGTGGGCGGCCGGCTCGGCGCCCTCCAGGAGACCGAACAGCCGCCGGCCGACGTGCGCGCCGAAGGCCATCACGTCGTGGTGCAGAGCGGACAGGGTCGGGCGGGTGATCGTGCACAGCGCGGAGTCGTCCCAGGCCAGCAGGCTCACCTCCCGGGGGACGGAGATGCCGAGCTCGGCCAGCGCGGAGAACCCGGCGATGGCCATCAGGTCGTTGTCGTAGACGATCGCGGTGGGCGGGTCCGGGTCGTCCCAGAGCTCCCGGGTGGCCCGGCCGCCCGAGGCGTCGGTGAAGTCGGCGTGGACGATCGAGCCGGACAGCCCCTCGGCGGCCACGGCCTGGGCGAACGCGAGATCGCGGACCCGGGTGTGGCTGAGCCCCGGGGTGCCGGCCACCCGGCCGAACCGGCGGTGCCCGAGCTCGACCAGCCGGCGGACCGCAGCGGCCATCGCCGTGGCGTCGTCGGTCCAGACCGTGGTGAACCCGCCGGTCATGGCGGGGTCGCCGACGAAGACCGCCGGGACCCCCAGGTCGGCCAGGGCCGAGACGCGGGGGTCCGACACCCGGATGTCGACGACCACGACGGCGTCCACCCGACGCTCCGACCACCACCGGGGGTAGAGCTCCAGCTCGCTCTCCGCGGTCGGGGTGAGCTGCAGCAGCAGGGCGTAGCCGCGGCGGGAGAGCTCGCTCTGCAGACCGGCCACGAACTCCATGTAGAACGGCTCCGACCCCAGGGTCCGCGGATCGCGAGCCAGCACCAGACCGAACGTCTCGGTCCGGGAGCCGCTCAGCATCCGCGCGGTCCGGTTGGGGGCCCAGCCGAGCTCGCTGGCCACCTCCAGGATCTTGTGCCGGGTCTCCTCCGACACCCCGGGGCGGCCGTTCAGCGCGTACGAGACGGCACCCTTCGAGACACCGGCCCGGCGGGCGATGTCGTTGATGGTGACGCGACTCATGGTGGATCGAGACTAGCGACTGAACCGGTTTTGCGATATGACCGACACCAGGGCACCAGGCCTTTCCCGAACGGCCGTTTGGTGAAAGGGTGGACGTCGTCCACGAACAGAGCGAGCCGCGAACCGGCTCCGTACGAGGAGAAGCATGCCCAACCCCGACCAGCTGTCGGTCCAGCTCTACACCGTGCGTGGGGCCCTCCAGGAGGACTTCGACGGCACCCTGGCCAAGATCGCCGCCTTCGGCTACACCCAGGTCGAGCCCTTCGCCTTCACCACGTTCTTCGACGACCTCAGGGCCGGGCTGAGCGCCCACGGTCTGACCGCGCCGACCACCCACATGGGTCTGCTGGCCGCCGACGACCAGGACGCGATCTTCGTCGCCGCCCGTGAGCTCGGTGTCAGGACCGTCATCGTGCCGTCCAGCCCGCGCACCGCGTGGGAGACCGCCGAAGGCATCGCCGGGGTCGCCGCCGACCTCAACGCGGCCGCCGCCAAGGCTGCCGAGTACGGTCTGACGGTCGGCTACCACAACCACGAGTACGAGCTGGTGTCCACGATCGACGGCAAGCACGGTCTCGAGGTGCTCGCCGAGCAGCTCGACGACGCCGTGGTGCTGGAGGTCGACACCTACTGGGCCCACGTCGGCGGCGCCGACGTGCCCGCACTGCTGACCAGGCTCGGCGAACGGGTCGTCGCGCTGCACATCAAGGACGGAGACGGATCGTTGGACAACACAAAGCAGGTGGCCGTGGGCTCGGGGTCGATCCCCGTCGACGACTACATGGCCGCCGCGCCGCACGCGCTGTTCGTGGTGGAGCTGGACGACTCCGAGGGTGACCTCGTCGAGGCCGTCGGCGCGAGTCGCGAGTTCCTGGTCGGGGGTGCTCGCTGATGGCCGGCACGGGACCCGTCGGCGTCGGCATCATCGGCGCGGGCGTGATCAGCGGGACCTACATCGAGAACCTGAAGTCCTTCGCCGACACCGAGCTGCTGGCCATCGCCGACATCATCCCGGA
>JBMDXL010000181.1:0-13659 GCA_048594465.1 Microlunatus sp.
CAGCTGCCGTCGGGCCTGCTCCAGGTGGTTGAGGTAGAGGTGCGCGTCACCCAGGGTGTGCACGAAGTCGCCCACGGCCAGGTCGCACACCTGCGCGACCAGGTGGGTCAGCAGCGCGTACGACGCGATGTTGAACGGCACCCCGAGGAAGATGTCGGCCGACCGCTGGTAGAGCTGGCAGGACAGGCGACCACGGGGGTCGTCGCTGCCGGCCGGGGCCGGGGCGACGTAGAACTGGAACACGGTGTGGCAGGGCGGCAGCGCCATCTGCTCGAGGTCCCCCACGTTCCAGGCGCTGACGAGGTGCCGGCGCGAGTCGGGGTTGGCCTTCAGCCCGGCGATCACCGTGGCGATCTGGTCGACGTGACCGTCGTCGGGCGTCGGCCAGGAGCGCCACTGGTAGCCGTAGATCGGACCCAGCTCGCCGGAGTCGTCGGCCCACTCGTCCCAGATGGTCACGCCCTGCTCCTGCAGCCAGCCGACGTTGGTCGACCCCCGCAGGAACCACAGCAGCTCGGCCACCACCGAGCGGACGTGGACCTTCTTGGTGGTGAGCAGGGGAAAGCCGGCGGTCAGGTCGAAGCGCATCTGGTAGCCGAACACGCTCCGGGTGCCGGTGCCGGTGCGGTCGGACTTCTCCACGCCGTGGTCGATGACGTGCTGCAGCAGGTCGAGGTAGGTCTTCACGCGTGGTTCCTCTCGGTTCGCCCGGCGTCGGGCCCCGGTCCGTCGTCGCCGGTCAGGAGCCAGTCGCGCAGATCGGTCAGGATCGCGCGCACCGCGAGCCCCCGGTGGCTGATCGCGTCCTTGGCCGCCGGATCGAGCTCAGCGGTGGTCAGCTCCTGACCGTCGGGCACGAACAGCGGATCGTAGCCGAAGCCGTTGTCGCCGCGGGGGTCTCGCCGCAGCCGCCCGCGCACCACGCCGTACCGGACCGCCTGCCGGCCGTCGGGGGCCACCATCGCCATGGCGCAGACGAACTGCGCGGAGCGGTGCGGGTCGTCGACGTCGTCCAGCTGGCGCAGCAGCAACGCGTTGTTGTCGGCGTCGGTCGCACCCGGTCCGGCCCATCGGGCCGACCGCACGCCAGGCATCCCGTTCAGCCGGTCGACCGCGATGCCGGAGTCGTCGGCCAGAGCGATCCGTCCCGTCCGGGCGACGGCCGCGCGCGCCTTGATCAGGGCGTTGCCCTCGAACGTGGTCTCGGTCTCGGCGGGCTCGGGCGAGGCGGGCAGGTCGGCCAGGCCCAGCACGGTCACCGGGAGCGCGGCCGCCTCGACCAGCCGCCGCAGCTCGGCCAGCTTCTTGCCGTTGTGGGTGGCCAGCACCACCTCGGTCATGCGTCGAGCGCGGCCCGCTGCAGGCGGGTCAGCTCCGCGCAGCCCGCGGTGCCCAGATCGAGCAGCCGGTCCAGGGTGGCCCGGTCGAAGGGTCGTCCCTCGGCCGTGCCCTGCACCTCGATGAACTCCCCTGTCCCGCTCATCACCACGTTCATGTCGGTGTCCGCCCCGGAGTCCTCGGTGTAGCACAGGTCCAGCATCGGGGTCCCCCCGACGATGCCGACCGAGACCGCGGCCACCGACCCGGTGAGCGGCTCACCGGCCAGCAGGTTACGCCGGCGGAGCCAGTCGACCGCGTCGTGCAGGGCGACGTACGCGCCCGTGATCGAGGCGGTCCGGGTGCCGCCGTCGGCCTGCAGCACGTCGCAGTCCAGCACGATGGTGTTCTCCCCCAGCGCGCGGTAGTCGATCACCGCCCGCAGGCTGCGGCCGATCAGCCGGCTGATCTCGTGGGTGCGGCCCCCGATCCGACCCTTGACCGACTCGCGGTCGGAGCGGGTGTTGGTCGCCCGCGGCAGCATCGCGTACTCACTCGTCACCCAACCCAGGCCGGACCCCTTGCGCCACCGGGGCACACCCTCGGTCACGCTGGCCGCGACCAGCACCCGGGTCGACCCGTACTCCACCAGGACCGACCCCTCGGCCTGCTCCAACCACCCGCGGGTGAAGCGGACCGGCCGCAGCTGGTCGTCCTGCCGGCCGTCGGCCCGCCCGGAGGTCGGCTCGGCTGCGCTCGTCTGTGTTGTGCTCACGGGGCGTGAGCCTAGGCGGTCCCACCCACAGTGGAGTCGTCACTTGCCACGTTCTGGGCGAACGTCGTCCAGAGCGCGGCCAGCTTCTCGCTGCGCTCCACCGACTCCGTCGTCACTCGCTGTTCGCTGCGTTCGCGACGGGGCCCACGGCCCAGCGCACGCCGGGGGCGGCGAGCTCGACCGGGCGGTGGGTGACCCGGCGGGCCTCGGTCCGGACCTGCTCGGGGTCGTGCCACGGCGGGATGTGGGTGAGGACCAGCACCCCGACCTCGGCGGCGTCGGCCACGGCGGCGGCATCGGCCCCGGTCAGGTGCAGGTCGGGCGGGTTGTCGGCACCGACCAGGAACGCCGCCTCGGCCAGCAGCAGGTCGGCGCCACGGGCCAGGTCGGCCAGCACGGGGGTGGGTCCGGTGTCGCCGGTGTAGACCAGGCTGCCGCCGGCCGGGGAGTTCTCGGTCACCCGGACCGCGTACGTCTCCACCGGGTGCGCCACCCGGGCGACCCGGACGGTGAACGGTCCGATCGTCTGCTCCGGCGCCCACGGCCGGTGCTCGAACCACTCGGCGATGGACAGACCGGGCTCGGTGGCTCCCTCGACCTCGTACGCCCGCCGCAGCCGCTCCGGGGTGCCCGCGGGACCGTAGACGGGGATCCGCCGCCACGGCGCGTCCGGCGCGTAGCGAGCCGCCACGTAGAGACCGCAGACGTCGACGCAGTGGTCCGGGTGCAGGTGGCTGAGGGCGACCGCGTCCAGCTCGGCCGGGTCCAGGTAGCGGTAGAGCGCACCGAAGGAGCCCGGTCCCAGATCCAGCAGGAGCGAGAAGGTCCGACCCTCGTACGGCGCCTGGACCAGGTAGCTGGAGGCCGGGGAGAGCGGCCCCGACACCGAGCCGCTGGCTCCGACGATCGTGAGCTGCACGGGCACGACTCTAGACAGGGGACGGTGTCAGGGCCGGGGGGTGGCGGCGAACTGGTCGACCGAGGAGATCAGCTCCTCCCCCATCAACCGGCGCCCGATGCCGGCGAAGGCCTCCGGGTGGCCGGTGGTCCAGAACCGGTGGGTCGCCTCCCGGGGCCGGTCCCGGGCGAGTCCGCGACGGGTGAGGGTGGCGTACACGTCCTTGGCGCACTCGTCGGCGCTGGAGACCAGGGTGACGCCCTCGCCCAGGACGTAGGACAGCACGCCGGTGAGCAGGGGGTAGTGGGTGCACCCCAGGATCAGGGTGTCGATGGCGGCGGCACGCAGCGGCCCCAGGTACTCCTCGGCGCAGGCCAGCAGCTCCGGGCCACCGGTGAGGCCGGCCTCGACGAAGCCGACGAAGCGCGGACAGGCCCGGGTCAGCAGCTCCACGTGCGGGGCGGCGGTGAACGCGTCGTCGTACGCCTGCGAGGTGGCGGTGGCGGTCGTGCAGATCACCCCGACCGGCCCACCGCGGGTGGCGGCGACCGCCCGGCGGACGGCGGGCCTGATCACCTCGACCACCGGCACGTCGTAGCGCTCCCGGGCGTCGGCCAGCACTGCGGCGCTGGCCGAGTTGCAGGCGATCACCAGCATCTTGACGCCCTGGTCGACCAGGTGGTCCAGGCACTCCAGGGCGAACTCGCGGACGTCGGCGATGGGCTGGTCGCCGTACGGTGCGCGAGCGGTGTCACCCAGGTAGACCACGTCCTCGTACGGCAGCTGGTCGATCACCGCGCGGGCGACCGTGAGGCCGCCGAAGCCGGAGTCGAAGATGCCGATCGGCGCCGCCGCCGGGTCCGGGGGGGCCGTACTCACCGGGCGTCGTCCGAGGTCACGGCGGGCCAGCCTACGCACCGCTGACAGGGAGATGGCAGGCTGGCGCTGCCCGATGGACGAGGAGGCGCTACCCATGACCGTGGATCTGACCCAACCCGCCGAGCAGATCGCGACGCTGGTGGCCGGGGTGACCGACGACCAGCTGGACCACCCCACCCCCTGTCCGGAGATGACCGTGGGCACGTTGCTCGGGCACCTCGCCGGTCTGGCCCAGGCGTTCACCGACGCCGCCGCGAAGGTGTCCGGACCGACCACCGGCACGCCGCCGACCGCAGCGACCCTGACCCTGCCCGACGACTGGCGCACGCTGATCCCGGCCCGGCTCGACGCCCTGGTCGCCGCCTGGCAGCAGCCGTCGGCCTGGGAGGGCGAGACCACTGCCGGAGGGGTGACGATGCCGGCCACCGACATGGGCTACGTGGTCAACAACGAGCTGGTGCTGCACGGCTGGGACCTGGCCTCGGCCACCGACCAGCCGTTCGCCGTCGCCGAGGCCAACCTGGACGCGTCCTGGGTGATGGTCTTCAACACCCCCGACGACCCCGACGCCCGCGCCGGGCTCTTCGGCCCCCGCCTGCCGGTCGCGGAGAGCGCCCCGCTGCTGGACCGGGTGCTGGCCGGCGCCGGACGCGACCCGTACTGGTCTCCCGAGGGCTGAGGGTCACGAGTCCTGCGCGCGGGGTGTCGGGCTCGGCTGGCTCCGCGGGTGCCGGGCCGGTCCAGCGCGCAAGACCGTCCGTGACTTCCCGGCGCGCAACGGTGCGGCCGGCGGCGTACGACGACACCGGACTTGGCTTCCCGGCGCGAAACGGTGCGGCGGTTGGCGTCCCCTGACACCGTCCGTGACTTCCCGGCGCCAACGGTGCGGCGGGTGGCGTACGACGACACCGGACGTGGCTTCCCGGCGCGAAACGGCCGGGAGAGCGCCGGTCTGAAGCCGGATCCCACCGCCGAGCCACAAACGGTCGACCCGAACCACCACCACGCGCCCGGATCCCACCGCCGAGCCATGAACGGTGGCCGGCCGGCCAGCCACGGAAGGTCCGGTTGGCCGGGAGGGGCGGAGAGCTACGCCCAGACCTGGCCGTCGAGGAAGTCCTCGGCGGAGTCGAGGTCGGTCGTGTAGGCGCCGGTG
Source organism: Microlunatus sp. (assembly GCA_048594465.1). Lineage (GTDB taxonomy): Bacteria > Actinomycetota > Actinomycetes > Propionibacteriales > Propionibacteriaceae > Microlunatus. The sequence goes on from JBMDXL010000181.1 coordinate 5,026, forward strand.
GACAGGTACTTCCAGCCGCCGTCGCAGATGATCAGGGCGATGTCGGCGGTCTGGCCCGCCTTGGCGGCCTTGACCCCCTGGGCGAGGGCGGCGTGCACGATGGCCCCGGTGGACAGACCGGCGAAGATGCCCTCCCGGTCCAGCAGCTCGCGGACCCGGCGGACGGCGTCGCGGGAGCCGACCGAGAAGCGGGAGTCGACGTACTGCGGGTCGTACAGCTCGGGCACGAAGCCTTCGTCGATGTTGCGGAGACCGTAGACGAGCTCGCCGTAGCGCGGCTCGGCGGCGATGATCTTGACCTCGGGCTTGGTCTCGCGGAAGTAGCGGCCGATGCCCATCAGGGTGCCGGTGGTGCCGAGCCCGGCCACCACGTGGGTGACCTCGGGCAGGTCGGCGGCGATCTCCGGACCGGTCGTCAGGTAGTGCGCCTCGGCGTTCGCCGGGTTCCCGTACTGGTAGAGCATCACCCAGTCGGGGTGCTCGGCGGCCAGCTTCTTGGCCACGGCCACGGCCTCGTTCGAGCCGCCGGCGGCGGCCGAGGACACGATCTCGGCGCCCCACATGGCCAGGATCTGCTTGCGCTCGACCGAGGTGTTCTCCGGCATCACGCAGATCAGCCGGTAGCCGGCCAGCTTGGCGGCCATGGCCAGCGAGATGCCGGTGTTGCCGCTGGTCGGCTCCAGGATGGTCGCGCCGGGACGCAGGGTCCCGTCCGCCTCGGCCCGCTTGACCATGCTGAGCGCGGCGCGGTCCTTGATGGAGCCGGTCGGGTTGCGGTCCTCGAGCTTGGCCCACAGCCGTACGCCCTCGGCGGGCGACAGGTGCGGGAGCCCGATGAGCGGGGTGTGACCGACGGAGTCGGCCAGGGAGTCGTAGCGCACGGGTGGGCTGCCGGGGCGGCGGGTCAGCCGCCGGCGACGGCCGGCAGCACGACCACGACGTCACCGTCGGCGGTCGGCGCCTCGAGGCCGCCGGTGAACCGGACGTCCTCGTCGTTGACGTAGACGTTGACGAAACGCCGCAGAGCCGACTCGTCGACCAGCCGCGCCTTGAGACCCGGGTAGCGACCCTCGACGTCGTCGATCACCTGAGCGAGCGTCGACCCGTCGCCCTGGACGGCCTTCTCACCCTGGGTGTAGGTCCGCAGGATCGTGGGGATCCTCACTTCAACGGCCACGTTCGTCGTCTCCTCGGTCGGTCCGCCGGCATGGCAGCCAGCGGGGTCGTCGTTCAGCGTGCTGTTCGGGTCAACCGCCGCAGCGGCAGTCGTTATTCCGAGCGGTCCGACCCGGGGCCGGTGATCTCGATCTCCTCCTCGGTGATCACGCCGTCCAGGATCCGGTACGAGCGCACCTCGGCCGGACCCTCCTCGGCGCCGGTCTCGGCCACCGACACGAGCAGGTAGTGGGCCTGCGGCTCGGCGGCGTAGGAGATGTCGGTGCGCGAGGGATAGGCCTCGGTCGAGGTGTGCGAGTGGTAGACCACGACGACCTCCTCGTCGTTGTCGTCCATCTCGCGGTAGAGCGCCAGCTGCTCGGCCGGGTCGAAGCGGAAGAAGGTGGGCGACCGGTCGGCGTTGGTCATCGGGATCAGCCGTGCCGTCTCGTCGGAACCCTCCGGCCCCGCGATCACCCCGCAGGCCTCGTCGGGGAAGTCACGCCGAGCGTGGGCCACGATGGCGTCCACGTACGCCTGGGAGATCCGCAACACGCCCGCCAGCGTAGGGCGACCAGCCAACCCGTGAGACGCACGCCCACATCCCGGAGCCATCCGAAGCGCACTGGTCCCGGAGCGTTGCCCGTCGCGAGCGGCCGCCAGCGGAGAGATCCGGAGCGCTGGCGGGAAGCGCCGGTCCCGATCTGACGAGGGAGCCGCTGGACACGCTTTTCCGTCCAGCGGCGATGGAGGAAGATCGGGACCCAAGGGCGCGTCGCCAGCGCGACGAACTACAGAGCTGCTATCAACGTCTCCTGGGCGAACCCGAGCCAGTCGTACACGCTGACCATGTAGGCACGCGGGTCGTCGTCGGGCAGCTGGGCCATCTCCTCGGCCGACTCGGCGTCGGTGATCCCCAACCGGACGGCCACCGCGATCCGGACGCTGGTCAGCGTGCGCAGCCAGGCCTGGACCTCGTCGGCCGGCACCCGGAGCTCCACGGTCCCGAGGTCGGTGCTGGCCAACCGGTCCAGGACGACCTGGGCGTCATTCACCTTCGTCGTCTTCAGCTCGCGCTCGGTGAACCGGCGGAAGTCGGAGGCGGCGGCGTCGTCGTGCGGGTACGCGTTCGGGAACAGCCGCTGCAGCACCGGGTCCTCGTGCGCCTCGGGCTGGTCGGGGTCGCTGGCCAGGTCCTGCGCCCACAGCTCGAACGGGTCCTCGGACTGCGGCTGCGCGTACGTCTCGGGCTCGCCGTCGCTGATCATCTCGACCAGCTGGCTGACCAGCGAGGTGAGCAGCTCCACCTCGTACGGGCTGAGGCGTGTGACCGCGGCGCCGCTCTTGCGCCGGAACTTCTTCACCGCGCGCTCCCGTCCCCCGGGGCGGGACTCACTGGTCCGCCTTGTCCAGCGTCGCCCACAGCCCGAACTCGTGCATCGCGGCCACGTCGCGTTCCATCTCCTCGCGCGACCCGGTCGACACCACGGCCCGCCCGTCGTTGTGCACCTGCAGCATCAGCTTGTGCGCCTTGGACTTGCCGTAGTGGAAGTAGGTGACGAAGACGTGCGTCACGTACGACATCAGGTTGACCGGGTCGTCCCAGACGATCGTCACCCAGGGGATGTCGAGGACGACGTCCTCCAGCGGGCGCTCCACCACCGCGGTGCTCCCCGCGGGCGTCACCTGCCCGCCCTCGGTCTCAGGCATGCCGGCCATTCTCGCAAACTCCCCGGGCCGGACCGAAACCCGTCGCCGCTTCGACGGGAGCGACCACTAGGTTCGGTCCCGTGAGTCTCTCCAGCCAGTGGGGTCCGAGCGAGATCCCCACCACCGCCCTGCTGACCGACCACTACGAGCTCACCATGCTGCGTGCCGCCCTGCAGGCCGGCACGGCCAACCGGCACAGCGTGTTCGAGCTGTTCGGTCGCCGACTGCCCACCGGACGCCGGTACGGCGTGGTCTGCGGCGTCGGGCGCGCGCTCCGGGCGCTGCGCGCCTTCCGCTTCGACGACGAGTCGCTGCGCTTCCTGCGCGACACCGACGTGGTCGACGCGGCGACCTCGGACTGGTTGGCCGACTTCCGCTTCTCCGGCGACATCTGGGGCTATCCGGAGGGCGAGGTCTACGTCCCCGGCTCGCCGCTGCTGATCGTGGACAGCACCTTCGCCGAGGGCGTGGTGCTGGAGACGGTGCTGCTCAGCATCTACAACCACGACTCCGCCATCGCCTCGGCCGCGTCCCGGATGACCGCGATGGCCGGCGACCGTCCCTGCATCGAGATGGGCTCGCGCCGCACCCAGGAGCTGGCGGCCGTGGCCGCCGCCCGGGCCGCCTACATCGCCGGGTTCGAGGCGACCTCCAACCTGGAGGCCGGTCGGCGCTACCGGGTGCCGACCCGAGGCACCTCCGCCCACTCGTTCACCCTGCTGCACGGGGACGAGTCGGAGGCCTTCCGGGCCCAGATCGCCGCCCTCGGGGACGACACCACGCTGCTGGTGGACACCTACGACGTGATGACCGCCGTCCGGACCGGCGTCGAGCTCACCCAGGGTCGGCTCGGTGCGGTCCGACTGGACTCCGGCGACCTCGGCGTGCTGGCCACCCAGGTGCGCCAGCTGCTCGACTCGCTGGGGGCGACGCGGACCAGGATCATCGTCACCTCCGACCTGGACGAGTGGAACATCGCCGCGCTGTCCGGCGCGCCGGTCGACGGCTACGGGGTGGGCACCGCCCTGGTCACCGGCAGCGGGCACCCGACCTGCGGCTTCGTCTACAAGCTGGTGGCCCGGGCCGACTCCGACGAGCCCGACGCGCCGCTGGTCTCGGTGGCCAAGAAGAGCACCGACAAGGTCAGCGTGGGCGGCCGCAAGTACGCCCTGCGCCGGCTGGACGAGCACGGCGTGGCCGAGCTGGAGCTGATCGGCATCGGCTCCCCGCCCGCCGGCGACCACAACGACCGCGATCTCCTGGTCCCGCTGGTGACCAAGGGCGAGATCGTCGGCGAGGAGCCGCTCGAGGCGGCCCGGGAGCGGCACGTCCGCTCCCGCGCCGAGCTCCCGCTGGAGGCGCTGAAGATGTCCCGCGGCGAGCCGGTGATCCCGACCGCCTACCTCGACGGTCACGGCCGGCTGGACAACCCGTACGCACCGAAGGTCTGAGACCGCGATGGCCAGTGCCCTGATCGTGGTGGACGTGCAGAACGACTTCTGCGAGGGCGGTTCGCTGGCCGTGGTCGGCGGCAGCGACGTCGCCGCCCGGATCGCGGCGTTGATGGCCGGCCCGCACACGTACGACCACGTGGTCGCCACCCGCGACCACCACGTCGACCCCGGCGAGCACTTCGCCGAGCGGCCCGACTTCGTGGACTCCTGGCCGGCGCACTGCGTCGCGCACACGAAGGGCGCCGAGCACCACCCCCACCTGGCCGACGCCCCGTTCGCCGCGATCTTCGACAAGGGCGAGTACGCGGCGGCCTACTCCGGCTTCGAGGGGCTCTCGGCCGACGGTGTGTCACTGGCCGACTGGCTGCGGGCCCGGGGCGTCGACCGGGTCGACGTGTGCGGGATCGCCACCGACTACTGCGTCCGGTCCACCGCCCTGGACGCCGTGCGTCACGGCCTCGACACCACCGTCCTGCTGGACCTCACGGCGGCCGTCGACCCCGGCCGGACCGACGAGGTGGTGGCCGAGCTCGCCGCGGCAGGTGTGCGGGCGGCGGCACCGGCGTAGAGTCCGCAGAAGGGAGCGGCGCTCGGGGAGCACCGCTCACCGAGGGGGTTGCCGTGGACGTCGCCGATCCGGTCCGACAGCACTACGCCGGGGACGCCCTGGCCTCCGGGAGCCGGGCCGCTCGGGCGGCCGCCGGCGCCGACACCGACCATCTGACGGTCGCGCAGCTGGGTGCGGTCGACCAGCTGCACGCCGGGTTCGTCGACGCCACCCGCCACCTGCTCGCCCAGCTGGAGCTCGGCCCGGACAGCCGCCTGCTGGACGTGGGCTGCGGCATCGGCGGACCCGCCCGGATGGCCGCAGCCGAGCGCGGGTGCCAGGTCACCGGGGTCGATCTGTCGCCCGACTTCGTCGCCGCGGCCCGGACGCTGACCTCGGCGGTCGGGTTGAGCGACCGGGTGACGTTCCGGCTGGTCGACGCGGACGACCTCGGGGTCGAGGACGGCGCGTTCGACGCGGCCATGCTCGTGCACGTCGGGATGAACGTCCCCGACAAGGGTGCGGTCTTCGGCCAGGTCCGCCGCGCGCTCCGGGAGCGTGGCCGGTTCGTGGTGTTCGAGCAGATGCGGGTCGGCGAGGGTGAGCTGCCGTATCCGCTGCCCTGGGCCGAGGACGACCGGAGCTCCTTCGTGGCCACCCCGGACGCCTACGTCGAGACCCTGACCGCGACAGGGTTCCGCGTGCTCCGGACCGACGACCGCTCCAGCCAGACCGTCTGGCCGTCCGCGGCGGCGCCGGCGGCCGGGCCGCCGCCCGTCACGCCGATGGCGGTCTTCGGGCCGCGGTTCGGTGAGCGCATCGGCAACAACATCGCGGCGGCCCGGTCCGGGCTGCTCGCTCCGGTCCTGATCCTGGCCGAGGCGGTCTGACCGGCGGTGGTCGCCGGTCGCGCTACCGGCGGGGACCTACGGTGGGCACATGACACGTTGGTCGACGAACTCCATCGGATCCCAGGCCGGTCGCACGGTGATCATCACCGGCGCCACCAGCGGCATCGGCTTCGCCGCCGCCCAGGTGCTCGCCGACAAGGGTGCCCGGGTGGTGCTGGCGGTCCGGAACCAGACCAAGGGCGCCGACGCGGTGGCCCGCCTGGGTGGTCGCGCCGAGCTCCGGTCGCTCGATCTCGCCGACCTGGCGTCGGTCCGCACGTTCGCCGAGGGCTGGCAGGACCCGGTCGACATCCTGATCAACAACGCCGGCGTGATGGCCGTCCCGCTCGGTCGGACCGCCGAGGGCTTCGAGCTGCAGCTCGGCACCAACCACCTGGGCCACTTCGCCCTGACCAACCTGCTGCTGCCGAAGCTGACCGACCGGGTGGTCTGCCTCAGCTCGACCGCGCACAAGGTCGGGCGGATCGACCTGACCGACCTGAACTGGGAGCGGCGCCCCTACAAGCAGTGGGCGGCGTACGGGCAGTCCAAGCTGGCCAACCTGCTGTTCGTGCTCGAGCTGGAGCGACGTCTCACCGCGGCCGGTTCCGACGTGCGTGCCCTGGCCGCCCACCCCGGCTTCGCCCGCACCAACCTGCAGGGCCACAGCGGCAACGCCTGGGCCGACCGCGCGACGTTGGTCGTGACCAAGGTGATGGGTCAGTCCGCCGCCGCGGGTGCCTGGCCGACGCTGTTCGCCGCCACCGAGGACCTGCCGGGCGGCTCGTACGTGGGACCGGGCGGCTTCGCCGAGACCCGTGGCCTCCCGCAGCTGGTCGGTCGCACCCCCGAGGCCAGCGACGCGACGATGGCCCGGCAGCTGTGGACGGCCTCGGCCGAGCTGACCGGGGTCGACTTCCCACTCTGAGTCGGAGGGTCCACCCGGGACAAAGGCGGGGTTCAACCGGCGATGGTCCGCGTGTCGCGCCCTCTCGGTCGATCGAGACCCCCGTTTGTCCCGCCGGCACGTCCGCACCGGCGCCGTCAGCGGCGCAGCGCGCGGTCCCAGCTGCCGGCGTAGCGACCGTCGTCGCTGGCCAGGGCGCCGGGACCGAGCTCCAGCGGCCGGAACGTGTCGACCATGACGGCGAGCTCGTCGAAGAAGTGCTTGCCGATGGACGCCTCCGCCGCGCCCGGCTGCGGTCCGTGGCTGTGCCCACCGGGGTGCACGGTGACCGACCCGATGGCGATGCCGGAGCCCTTGCGGGCCTCGTAGTCGCCGCCGCAGTAGAACATCACCTCGTCGGAGTCGACGTTGGAGTGGTAGTACGGCACCGGGACGGCCAGCGGGTGGTAGTCGACCTTGCGCGGCACGAAGTTGCAGATGACGAAGTTGCTGCCTTCGAACACCTGGTGCACGGGCGGCGGCTGGTGCACCCGCCCGGTGATCGGTTCGAAGTCGTCGACGTTGAACGTGTAGGGGTACAGGCAGCCGTCCCAGCCGACCACGTCGAACGGGTGGGTGCTGGCCACCACGACCGACCCGACGAGGCCGCTGGGTCCGCGACCCCGGTGCTTGGTGTAGATCTCCACGTCGGAGCCCTCGGCCAGCAGCGGCCCGGTCGGCCCGTGCAGATCCCGTTCGCAGTACGGGCTGTGCTCCAGCAGCTGCCCGTACCTGGACAGGTAGCGCTTCGGCGGTCCGATGTGGGAGCCGGCCTCGATGGCGTACGCCGTGACCTCCCCGTCGGGCAGCCAGCGGTGCACGGTGGCCCGCGGCAGCAGGACGTAGTCGCGGTCACGGAACTGCAGCGCGCCGAACACCGTCTCCACCGTGCCGGAGCCGGAGGCGATGTACACGCACTCGTCGCCGGTGGCGTTGCGGTAGAGCGGCGAGGGCGCGGACCCGACCACGTAGCTGATCCGGACGTCCGCGTTGCCCAGCACCAGGACCCGTCCGGTGACCAGGTCGGTGGCGGCGGGATCGGTGCCGGCGAACAGCTCCGGGAGCCGCAGGTGCAGGGGGCGGAGCGGGTGGTTGGCCACCGTGGTCAGATCCGGCAGCACCCACTCCCGGGCGTCGCTCATGGCCGACGGGATGCCCCGGTGGTAGAGCAGCGACGAGTCCGAGGAAAAGCCTTCCTCGCCCATCAGCTCCTCGGCGTACAGCGTCCCGTCGAGCTGACGGAAGACGGTGTGACGCTTCGGCGGGATCTCCCCCACGCTGCGGTAGAAGGCCATACCTGACGATACCGCCGCCCCCTCCGAGCCGGCCGTGACCGGGCGATGGCTGAGGATGGGGCCATGGCCTCCCCGGACCCCGTCGACGCGTCGGCCGCACGACGACCGGCCCCCCGTGACCTGCAGCGGGTGCTGCTGACCTACCTCAGCGTCGGCTGCGCCCTGCTCTGCGGTCTGCCGGTCCTGGTCGGCGGCTGGCTCGTGGCCAGTCAGTGCTCCGGCGAGGGCTTCCGCTGCCTGGGCTGGTTCGTCTACGCGATGCTGTTCGCCGCCGTGGTGGCCGTGGTCGTGCTGCCGCTGTGGATGCGGCGCTACGGGCTCGGTCTGGTCTGCGCGGCCCTGACGCTCGTCCTCGTCCTGGTTCCGGTGGTGCTGGGTGACGGCAGCCCGAACGCCGGCACCGCCTTCCTCGGACCGGGTCTCGCCGCCTGGGTCAGCGAGCCGCGCACACCGGCGCCGGCCGGACCCCTGGCTCCCCCGGTGGACCCGCCGTCGGCCGCCCGCCACTGGTGGCCGCGGGCCGTCGCCGTGGTGGTGCTGGTGATCGCGGTCCCGCTGCTGGGCCGGGTGGTCTGAGTCCGCTCAGGCCCCGTCCAGCTCCCGCAGCACCCTGGGCGTTGCCACCGTACGGAAGGCG
>JBMDXL010000182.1:0-6425 GCA_048594465.1 Microlunatus sp.
GCTGACGGTCGGTCGCCGGTCGGCCGCCTCCGGCTCCCACCGGTCCGGGTCGGCCGGCAGCTGCTCGCCGGTGCGGATGTCCTTGACCTCGCTGTGCGGCGGGGCGCCGAACCACACGTACGGGATCCGGCGGCGGTCGGCGTAGCGGATCTGCTTGCCGAACTTGTCGGCCTTGGGCGCCACCTCGGTGGCGATGCCCCGGGCCCGCAGCTTCTCCGCCACGGCGACGGCGGAGTCGCGGGTGTCCTCGTCGTCGACGGCCACCAGCACGGCTGTGGGAACGGGCCGGGACGCGGTCACCAGACCGCGGGCGAAGAGCGGAGCCAGCAGCCGGGTGACCCCGATCGACAGCCCGACCCCCGGGTAGGTGGTCCTGCCGTCGCTGGCCAGGGAGTCGTAGCGACCACCGGAGGAGACCGAGCCCCAGCTCTCGAAGCCGACCAGCTCGGTCTCGTAGACCGTCCCGGTGTAGTAGTCGAGCCCGCGGGCGATCTTGAGGTCGGCCACCAGCCGTCCCGGCACGTGGCGGGCCGCCGTCTGCACCACCTCGGCCAGCAGCTCGAGCCCGGCGTCCAGCTCGGGATCGCTGACCCCGAGGGCCCGGACCCGGTCGACGAACGAGCCGTCGGCGGCCGAGATGCCGGCCAGCCGGATGCAGGCGTCGGCCTGCGGGCCGGACAGACCGAGCTCGATCAGCAGCTCGGTGACCCGGTCCGGTCCGATCTTGTCCAGCTTGTCGACCTGCCGGAGCACGGCCGCGGTGTCGGTGATGCCGAGGCCGGTGTAGAAGCCCTGGGCCAGCCGGCGGTTGTTCACCCGCATCAGCACCGGCGGCAGACCGAGGTCGGTGTGCAGCCGCTCAAGGGCCTGCAGCGTGACCAGTGGCAGCTCGACGTCGTGGTGGGCGGCGAGGGTGGTGGCGTCGACGATGTCGATGTCGGCCTGGGTGAACTCGCGGTAGCGGCCCTCCTGCGGCCGCTCGCCCCGCCACACCTTCTGGATCTGGTAGCGCCGGAACGGGAAGGAGAGCTGGTGCGCGTTCTCCAGCACGTAGCGGGCGAACGGCACGGTCAGGTCGAAGTGCAGCCCGAGCTCGGCCTTGGCGTCGTCGGCGGCGTGCAGCCGCTGGACGACGTACACCTCCTTGTCGATCTCCCCCTGCTTGGCCAGCCGGTCGATGGGTTCGACGGCCCGGGTCTCGATCGAGGCGAACCCGTGCAGCTCGAAGGTCTCCCGCAGCCGGTCCAGCACGTACTGCTCGACGATGCGTTGGTCGGGGGTGTACTCGGGGAATCCGGACAGCGGTCGGGGTCGGCTCACGGGGGTAGATCTTAGGGACCGACGCCGCACGGCGGATCATGGTTTCGTGGCGAACCGGGTCGGCGAGGCGGGAGCGGCCCTGATCGCCGCTGTCCGCGCCGGTCTGGCCGAGCGCGGCGATCCCGACCGGGCGGCGCAGCAGCAGCGCTACATGAAATCGGCGATGCCTTTCCGAGGAGTGCCGGCACCGGTGCTGCGGTCCGTCGTCGAGCCGCTGATCGCCGCCCAGCCGCTCCCCGACCGGACGCAGTGGGAGACCACGGTGCGGATCCTGTGGGACCAGGCGGCCTACCGGGAGGAGCGCTACGCCGCCCAGGCGATGGCCGGTCACCGGCTCTACCGCGGGCACCAGGACCCGGACGCCCTGGATCTGTACGAGCACCTGGTGGTCACCGGCGCCTGGTGGGACCACGTGGACGTGGTGGCCATCCACCTGATCGGCCCGATCCAGCGGACCAGTCGACCGGCCCTCGATGACACCCTGCGGACCTGGTCGGCCGACCCGGATCTGTGGCGCCGCCGGTCCGCGATCATCCACCAGATCGGCGCCGGCCAGGCGACGGACCGTCGGCTGCTGGTCGACTGCCTGCTGCCCAACCTGGAGGACCGCGAGTTCTTCATCCGCAAGGCCATCGGCTGGGCGCTGCGCCAGTACGCCCGGGTGGACCCGGTGTGGGTCCGGAGCTTCGTGGCCGAGCACGAGCACCGGATGTCGGGTCTGAGCCGCCGGGAAGCGCTGAAGCACCTGGGATGAGACGAGGGGCTGGCCATTCTGATGGTGCCCATGTCTGTCATTGCGGGACGGCAGCAACTGTGTCGCCGTGCCATGACAGCGCCGGGAAGAGCCAGGCCGTACTGGAGAGAACGGCCGGAGCCCTGATTCCCAACCGTGTAAGGAAAACAGCCGATCCATCTCTTCCCGGTAAGGGCTTCGTCGCGGTAGAATCGATCACATGTTCGAGGATGGGCTGGAGGCCGCGCTGGGGGACCGGCGTGCTCTGGCGGATCTGTCGGCTGCGGTGCAGCTGGACCACAAGATCGCTGGCTGTCGCAAGCTCGTCCTGGCCGCTGCCTGGGCGGATGCCCACTCGGGCGTCGACCATCCTGATGGTGGCCCGCTGGTGGAGCAGCTCGTGGCATTGGGTCCGGTCGGATGCCCGTTGGTGGCCGAGACCGCGGCGGCGGGGTTGGTGCTGCCGTTCCAGACGTCGATCCAGGGCGTGCGGGGCTGGCTCGGGGATGCGTTGAATCTTCGGCACCGGTTACCGCAGCTGTGGGCGCGGGTGGTGGCCGGGGAGGTGCATCACTGGAAGGCCCGCGCGATCGCGCAGGCCACCGCGGAGCTGAATCCGGTCACGGCCGGCCTGGTCGATGATCAGATCACCCGGTGGGTGGAGCAGCTGCCGTGGGCGAGTGTGCTGCGGGCGTTGGAGGCGGTCATCCTGCAGGTCGACGAGGGTGCCTACCAGGAGCGGGAGCGGTTGGCGGCGGCGAAGCGGGAGGTCAAGGCGACGCCGTCGGAGCACGGTCTACGCACCCTGATCGCGCGGGGTGAGTCTGGAGATGTGGCCATGATGCTCGCGCTCTACGGCCAGGTGGCCGAGGCACTGGCCGACGAAGGTGATGAGGACCCGCTGCCGGTCCGACTGTCGAAGGCGATCGGAGTGATCGCGAACCCGGCCCGACTGGTCGATCTGCTGGCCCGTCACCATGACGATCCCGATCCGCACCGTGAGCCGTGGGAGCAGGTAGCCGCGCACCACGGTGATCCGACGGATCCGTGGGCGGACGATCTACCGGCCGCCGGGTGGGAGACCGCCCGGCGCGGCAACCACCATCAACCGAGCTTCGACGACGATGAGGACTGCTGGGAGAGCCAAACCCCCGACGAGGACCTGCTGCGCAGCGAAGAGTCACCGGTCGACGACGCGGATCTCGACTGGTACGCCCGCGAATGCCTGATAGCGCCGACCGAGGTCCACGATCACGCGGAGACTCGCGCCGAGTGGGCAGCGGGATGCTCCCGTCCGCGGTGGCGGGCGTTGACCGACAACGAGCTGGCCGCATGCCGCCCGACTGTGGTCCTGCACGTCCACCTGACTGACCAGACCCTGCGGGCCGGTCACGGTGTCGTCCGGTCACCGGACGGTCCGATCAGCGTCGAGCAGCTACGCCGCTACCTCGTCCAGACCAACGCGAACGTCACCATCCAACCGGTGCTCGACCCGGCCGCCACGGCATCCGCTGACGCCTACGAGATCCCGCTGCGGCTACGGCGAGCGATGCAGGTCCGCCAGCCCCGGTCGGTGTTCCCCCACTCCCCGGCCACCGGGCGGATGGACCTGGACCACACCCAGCCCTGGCACCCTGACGGCCCACCGGGCCAGACCGGTCTGGGCAACCTCGGACCCCTGACCCGCTCCGAGCACCGAGCCAAGACCGTCGGCCGCTGGAGAGCCCGACAACCCGAACCGGGCACCTACCTGTGGCGCTCACCCGAAGGCTGGATAGCCATCACCACCAACCAAGGCACCCTCACGCTCGGACCCACCACCTGGGCTCAAGACCTCTGGCGGGCGGCGGCGCAGGAGAGCTCGTCAGACGTCAGCCCGGTGCTGCTCGGCGCCGGCGCTCAGAGCTGATCCGGCTGCAGATACGGGTTCGTCGCCCGTTCGCGGGCCATCGTGGTCTGCGGACCGTGGCCGGGCAGCACGGCGGTGGTGTCCGGCAGCGTCAGCACCTTCGTCCGGAGGCTGTGCAGCATCGTGGCGTGGTCGCCGCCCGGCAGGTCGGTGCGGCCGATCGAGCCGGCGAACAGGACGTCCCCGCTGAACACGAGCTGGTCGATCTCACCACCCCCGGGTGCGGTGGTGGGATAGTCCGCGCGGTACATCAGCGAGCCCCGGGTGTGGCCCGGGGCGTGCAGGGCGTCCAGCCGGATCCCGGCCACCTCCATCACCGAGCCGTCGCTCAGCTCGCGGACGTCGTCGGGCTCGGCGAAGGTGGTGGTGCCGCCGGTCAGCTGGGCCAGCAGCTGGTGGGTCTCCGGTCCCATCGCGCGCAGCGGGTCGGCCAGCAGAGCGCGGTCGTCCGGGTGCACCCAGCAGGTGGCGTCGTACCCGCCGCAGAGCGGGGCCACGGAGAACATGTGGTCGAGGTGGCCGTGGGTCAGCACCACCGCCACCGGCTTCAGCCGGTGCTCGGCCACCAGCTCGCGTACGCCGTCGGCGGCCCCCATCCCGGGGTCCAGGATCAGACACTCCGCACCGGGCTCGGTGGCCACCACGTAGCAGTTCGTCTGCCACGGACCGGCGGGGAAGGAGGCGAGGAACACAGCGCCGAGACTAACGACCGCGCGACCGCCACCGAGAACCTGTTGTGACCCGCGCCGAGCGATCAGGCAGGATAGGGCCCTATGAGCGACGGCGCGGGGCCTGCCTCCTACGGCCGGGTCGAGGAAGACGGGACGGTCTACGTCCGCACCCAGACCGGCGAGCGGTCTGTCGGGCAGGTGCCCGACGTGCCGCCCGAGGAGGCGCTGACCTTCTTCACCCGGCGGTTCGAGGCGCTGGAGCTGGAGGTGTCCCTGCTGGAGAAGCGGATCGCCTCCGGGGCGCTCTCCCCCGACGACGCGGTCTCCTCGATCAAGACCGTACGCACCGCTGTCACCGACGCCCACGCGGTCGGCGACCTCGACGGCCTGGCCACCCGGCTGGAGGCGCTGGTGCCCAAGGTGGCCGAGCAGCGCGCCGCCCGCAAGGCACAGAAGGCCGAGGCGTCCGCGCAGGCCAAGCAGGCCAAGGAGCGCTTCGTCGTGGAGGCCGAGAAGCTGGCCGCCGGCAACGACTGGCGTGGTGGGGTCAACCGGTTCCGTGAGCTGCTGGACGAGTGGAAGGCGCTCCCCCGCCTCGACCGGGCCACCGACGACGAGCTGTGGCACCGGTTCTCCGGGGCACGCACCACGTACACGCGACGTCGGAAGTCGCAGTTCGCCAAGGAGTCCGAGCAGCGCGAGTCGGCCCGGGTGGCCAAGGAGAAGCTGGTCGCTGAGGCGGAGGCGCTGCAGAACTCCACCGACTGGGGGCCCACCACCAGCGAGTACCGCGAGCTGATGAATCGCTGGAAGGCCGCCGGCTCCGCCCCCCGTGGGGTCGACGACGAGCTGTGGAAGCGGTTCCGGGGCGCGCAGGACGTGTTCTTCGGAGCCAAGTCGGCCGCCATGTCGGAACAGGACAGCGAGTTCCGCGCCAACGGCGTGGCCAAGCAGGCGCTGGTCGAGGAAGCCGAGGCGATCCTGCCCGTACGGGATCTGGCCGAGGCCCGCGCCGCCTACCGCGACGTGCTGGAGCGCTGGGCCGAGATCGGCAAGGTGCCGCGCGAGATGATCCGGCCGCTGGACAGCCGACTGCGGGCGGTCGAGTCCGCGATCAAGGGCTTCGAGGACGACCAGTGGCGCCGGACCAACCCGGAGGCCCGGGCCCGCGCCGAGGAGACCGCCAGCAAGCTCGAGAACCAGATCGCGACGCTGGAGGAGAAGGCGGCCAAGGCCGAGGCCCGCGGTGACGCCAAGGCGGCCCGCGAGGCCACCGCCTCAGCGGAGACCTACAAGGAGTGGTTGGCCCAGGCCCGCAAGGCCGCCGACGACTTCAGCGGCTGACACCGGCCGACCGTTCCGCCTCCCCGCGATAGGCGCCGCACCACCGAATCTTGGTGCGAATTCTCCTCCGGTCGATGGAGGAGAGATGAGCGAAACGGCAACGCTTCATCGCCGTTTCGCGAAGAGCGACGACACGATCGGGCACAAGGAGAATTCACAGCGGCGCGGTAGCGTCGCAGACATCACTGCCGGATGCGGTAGACGTCGAAGACGCCGTCCACCTGGCGGACGGCTCGCAGGACGTGGTCCAGGTGGGTCGGGTCCGCGGTCTCGAAGGTGAAGCGGGCCTTGCAGATCTTGTCCTTGCCGGTGTTCAGCGCCGCCGACAAGATGTTGACGTGCTGGTCCGACAGGGACCGGGTGATGTCGGACAGCAGCCGGTTGCGGTCCAGGGCCTCGACCTGGATGGCCACCAGGAACGAGCTGTGCGCGGTCGGCGCCCAGGACA
>JBMDXL010000183.1:0-2075 GCA_048594465.1 Microlunatus sp.
CCCGGGCTCCCCCGACACCGGCAGCAGCTGGGTGGTGTCGCACTCGGGCTGCCAGTCCCCGGGGCAACCCAGCTCGGACTGCAGGCTGCCCACCAACGTCACCGTGTGAGGCGTGGGGGTGTCATCGGCGGCCGCCGGGGACGACGGCAAGGTGGTGACGGCGACAGCGGTGACCGCCGCGCCGACCAGGGCCAGGCGCAGCCTGGCATGGACCCTCATGGGCTTCATTGCCTCTCCTCTTGCGGGCCTCGTGAGAGCTACCGCAGGTTTGCTGGAATGTTCCAGCACACTGTCGCCGGGCGACTGAGAATCTGTCAAGGCCTCGCCGTCGTTGGTGGTCAGACGGTGGCCACGGGCCGTGTCAGACTTTCGGCATGGGCGAACCGCGGATCACGCTGGTCCAGGTGGCCGCGCGTGCCGGGGTGTCGAAGACGACCGCCGGCTACGTGCTGACCGGCCAGGACAAGAAGATGCGGATCGGGGAACAGACCCGACATCGGGTGCTGCGGGCAGCCGCGGAGATGAACTACCGACCGAATCTGATGGCCCGGAGCCTGCGGACCACCGTCACACGACCGATCGCGATCATCTCCGACACCTTGGTCACCGAGCCGTACGGCGGCGAGCTCATCGGCGGATGCCTGGCGGCGGCCGCCCGACAGGGCCGGTTGACGTTCATCGGCGAGACCAGACGAGACCCCCACCTGGAAGCAGCCCTGATCGACGAGTTCCTGACCGAGCAGGTCACCGACTTCGTCTTCGTCACCGTCTACCCCCGAGAAATCGCCGTCCCGGCCCACCTCCAGCAGCAGGCCAGTGTGGTGACGCTGAACTGCGCCGCCGAAGACGGCGACACCTCCGCCGTGCTACCCGACGAGGTCGAGGCAGGGGCCATCGCCGCCCGCACACTGCTCGACGCCGGCATCCATAACGGCATCTACCTCATCGGCGATCGAGCCACCCACGCCAGAGCCCCCGGTCGCGACCGTGAACAAGGAATCCGTCGCACCCTGCAGGCCGCCGGCACCGATATCGCTGAAGCAGTGGACTGCGCCTGGGAACCAGAAGCGGCCTACGACGCTGTCTCCGCCGCCCTCACCCACGGGCTCCAGCCCACCGCCGCCATCTGCATGAACGACCGTGCAGCTTTAGGCACCTACCAAGCACTGAACGCGGCCGGCCTCACTATCCCCGGCGACGTCTCGGTACTCGCCTTCGAAGGATCAGACCTGGCAGCATGGCTGAAACCTCAACTGACCACGATCGACCGGCAGCTTGATCAGATGGGCCGCCGAGCCATCGAACTCCTCACCGCGGACACGCAAACACACGCGATTGAGTACATACCTCTCACCCTGAGACCCCGGCAGTCCGTGCGCAACCCCGCACCCAGAGCTCTCTCGGTCTGATAGCGCGCCCATCCGGCGTTCCCCTGTCTCGTAAGAGGGTCCCCTATTGACGACTCGGCGGCGCTCTGCGACATCGCCGGGTTCGGCCGGATCCCGCTTCGTAGGGCGGACCCCTAGTGATGCGCGGCTGCGCGAGGGATCGCACGCGGTGCCGGCTTACGTTGTCGGCGCCTTGACCCCCCACCGGTAGCCGTCTGGATCAGTGACGATCGCGTAGGTCTGCCCCCATGGCATTGGCCGCGATTCGGCTACAACTGCGCCGCCCGAGCTCTCGACGACCCCCAGGAATTGGGCAGCCTCACTCGGATCCTCGAAGGTCAGATCCAAGGTGATCGACCCAGGTGCAGGCAGCGGTTGCGACGAGTCCCACCAGCTAGCGAAGGATTGGCTGTGCAGAGTCACCGGAGCTGGTCCGCTGGTTGTCAGCCACGCCTGCGGTTCATCGCTATCAGGAAAGGTGATCGATCGCATCGTCCAGCCCATCGTCGTGTAGAAGGCGCGACTCACCGCCAGGTCCTCGACCACGAGATTGATCTCCGTCAGCATGTCGACAGTCAAGCAGGCCCGACAGGCCTGGATCCCAATGAACGGTCGGCTTGCGGACGTAACTGGCGGACTGACAACAATCCGGATACGACGCCGACGACACGATTGACGAGCACGTAT
>JBMDXL010000184.1:0-6960 GCA_048594465.1 Microlunatus sp.
CAGCGCCTCGGTCACCCGCGACAGCAGCACGCCGTCGGCGGCGTCGGTTCGGCCGTCGGCCGCCTCCACCACGATCTGCCGCTGGCTGCGCACCGCCTCCTCCAGCTGAGCGGTCCGCTCTTCCAGGTCCCGCCGGTCGAGCCCGGGTCTCCCGGGTGCACCAGCACCACCACCGACGGACCCCGTCGCACCGGCTTCCCCGGTCGCGGGTCCACGAGCCGCCTCCGTACGCCGCCTTGACGGACGTCGGTCCGCGGACACAGGCCGGAGATCACCACAGGGCGGGTCGAGGCGTGGTGGAGGCGGCCGACGGCCGAACCGACGCCGCCGACGGCGTGCTGCTGTCGCGGGTGACCGAGGCGCTGCCGGGCGGGCTGCGGTGGGGACCTCCCCGGATGTCGTTCCCTGACGAGGTTCCCGGCGAGCACCACGATCGCTCATCGCGGTGATTCAGGTCTGGGAGACTGGGCTGATGACCAGCTCGTCGATGCGCACGTGCGGGGGTGAGTCGAGCACGAACAGCACCGCGCGCCCCACGTCGTCGGGACTGAGCATCACCTCCCGCGCCGCCGCGCCGGGGACCACCGGTCGCAGCTGCAGGAAGTCGGTGTCCACGTCCCCCGGGCACAGGTGGCACGCCCGCACCCCGGAGCCGGCCTCCTGCGCGTTGACGGTCTGACACAGGGCCGCCAGCGCCGACTTGCTCGCGCTGTAAGCGACCCCGGCGTACGGGGTGAAGCGCCAGGCCGAGTACGAGGAGACGACCACGACCTGGCCGCCGCCCCGGGCTCGCAGATCCGGCAACGCGGCGTCCACCAGCCGGGCCACGGCGGTGAGGTTAGTGGCGATGACGGCCTCCAGCTCGGTCATCGACTGGTCCGCCCAGGTCCGTCGCGGCGTGTTCAGCCCGGCCGACAGGACGAGGTCGTCGATCCCGCCCCAGCCGTCCCGGATGGTCCGGGCGGCCACGGCCACCGCCGCCGGGTCCCGGGCGTCGAGCGGCAGCACCAGAGCCTCACCACCGGCCCGCTCCACCAGCTCGGCGGTCTCGGCCAGCGGCTCCGGTCGACGGCCGCTGAGCGCCACCCGGCGACCGCGAGCGGCGGCGACCGCGGCGGCCCGGCCCATGCCGCTGCCCGCCCCGGTCACCCACAGCACCCGACCGTCCGATCGTGCCGCGGTGACGCCTGTCATCCGTCGAGCCCGGCGATCTCGTAGCCCCGCTGGGGGAGCTGGGTGGCGAGCTTGCCGCCGCTGACGTCGACCAGGGTGCCGGTGATGTAGCGGGAGGCGTCACTGGCCAGGAAGCAGACCAGGTCGGCCACCTCCTCGGCCTCGCCCCAGCGGCGCAGCGTGAGGGTGTCGAGCAGCCGGTCCTGAGCCTCCGGCTCCATCTCGGCGAAGGTGTTGATGCCGCTCGGGATCATCCCCGGCGCGTACGCGTTGGCGGTGATGTTCCACGGCCCCAGCTCGCCGGCCAGCGTCCGGGTCAGCTGGACCACAGCCGCCTTGGACGCCGCGTACGCGGCACTGCCGATGCTGGGCACGATGGCGGCGAACGAGGCGGCGTTGATGATGCGTCCCGACCGCTGGGCCTTCATGATCGGGGCGACGGCCCGGCAGACCCGGAAGACGCCGCCCACGTTGACGTCGAAGCACCGGTCCCAGGTCGCGTCGTCGATCTCGGAGACGAGTCCCTCACCCATCACCCCGGCGTTGTTGATCACCACGTCGATCCGGCCCAGCTCCTGGGCCACCCGGGTGATCACGTCGTCGACCGAGGCGGTGTCGGACACGTCGCAGGCGTACGCCCCTCCGGCGAGGCCGGCCCCGCGGCGGGCGTCCTCGAACCAGGTCAGCGCCTCGGTGCTGACGTCCAGGGCCACCACCCGGGATCGCTCCCGCAGAAAGGCTTCCGCGATGGTGCGTCCGATGCCGCGGCCGGCGCCGGTGATGACGACGACCCTGTCGGTGAGCTCGAGCAACATGATCAGATCCTGTCAGGTCAGCTGCACTCGGTGGCGGCGCGCTGGACCGGGAGGGCCGCCACGTAGCGCTGCAGGAAGGCGTCGAAGCCGGCCACGTCGCCGGCGGCGGGTCGTTCGACGATCTGGTCCGCGTCGGCGAACACCTCCGCGTCCAGGTAGTCGGCCAGACTCTGCTCCGGGCCCTTCCGGGCGAGGAAGGCCGCCAGCACGGCGATGCCCCAGGCGCCGCCCTCCGACGCGGTGTCGCCGACCGACACCGGGGTGTCGAGCGCGGCGGCCAGGTACTTCTGGGCCACGCCCTTGGTGGTGAACAGACCGCCGTGGGCGTACATCAGATCGAGCCCCACCGCCTCGTCCTCGGTCAGCACGTCCATCCCGATCCGCAGGGTGGCCAGCGCCGCGAAGAGCTGGGTGCGCATGAACGTGGCCAGGTCGAAGGTGCTGTCGGGGGTGCGCAGGAACAGCGGCCGCCCCTCCTCCAGGCCGGTGATCGGCTCCCCGGACAGGTAGTTGTAGGCCAGCAGACCGCCGCCGTCCGGCTCGCCCCACAGGCTGGCCCGGAACAGCGTCTCGAACACCTGCGAGGTGTCCGCGTCGGCGCCGATGGCCCGGGCGAACTCGGCGAACAACCCGACCCACGCGGTCAGCTCGCTGGCCCCGTTGTTGCAGTGGACCATGGCCACCGGGTCCCCGGCCGGGGTGGTCACCAGGTCCAGCTCGTGGTGCACCCGGTCGAGGGGGGGCTCGAGCACCCCCATGGCGAAGATGCTGGTGCCAGCGCTGACGTTCCCCGTCCGCGGCGCCACCGAGTTGGTGGCGACCATGCAGGTCCCGGCGTCGCCCTCCGGTGGGCAGAGCGGGGCGCCGGCCCGCAACGACCCGGTCGGGTCGAGCAGCCGGGCGCCGGACTCGGTCAGCTCACCGGCCGGCTCGCCCGCGGTCTTGATGGTGGGCAGCAGATCGGCCACCCGCCAGGGCAGGTCGCGGTCGGCGACCAGCGCGTCGAAGGTGGTGATCATGGTGGTGTCGTAGTCGCGGGTGTCGGGGTCGATCGGGAACATGCCGCTGGCGTCGCCCACCCCGATCACCCGCTCGCCGGTCAGCTGGGTGTGCACCCACCCGGCCAGCGTGGTCAGGTGCCCGACCGCACCGACGTGCTCCTCGGAGTCCAGCACCGCCTGGTAGAGGTGGGCGATGCTCCACCGGTGCGGGATGTTGAAGCTGAAGGCCTCACTCAGTGCCTCTACCGCCGGGCCGGTGCTGGTGTTGCGCCAGGTCCGGAACGGGGTGAGCAGCTCGCCGTCGGCATCCAGGGCCAGGTAGCCGTGCATCATCGCCGAGACCCCGATCGCCCCCACCGTCTCCAACCGGACGCCGTAGCGGTCGTCGACGGCCGCGGCCAGGGCGGCGTACGCGGTCCGGATCCCGGTGCGCACCTCGTCGAGGGAGTAGGTCCACCGCCGGTCGACGAACTGGTTCTCCCAGCCGTGCCCGCCGGTGGCCAGGGGAGCGTGGTCGGGTCCGATCAGCACGGCCTTGATCCGGGTGGAGCCGAGCTCCAGACCCAGGGCGGTGCGGCCCTCGGTGATCGCCTGCCGGACAGCGTCGGCGTCGCTCATCTGTGGTCGCCCTCCTCGTCGATGGTCGGAGTTAACGCTCTCACAGATGCGTCGAACCGGTCACGTCGAGCCCTGCCGCCGTGCTCCGGTCCCGGGGGGTCACCGGCCCGCGCCTACCGTGGTCACCAGGAACACCACACCACGAGGAGAGCCCCTATGACCCTGGCCGACACCCCCGTCACCACCCTCACCGGTGAGCACACCACCTTCGGAGCCCTGACCGAGGGGCGGCTGGCCCTGGTGGTCAACGTCGCCTCGCGCTGTGGGCTGACCCCGCAGTACGAGCAGCTGGAGGCGCTGCAGAAGACGTACGGTGACCGGGGCTTCACCGTCGTCGGGTTCCCCAGCAACCAGTTCCTGCAGGAGCTCGGGTCGGAGTCCGACATCGCCGAGTACTGCTCCCTCACCTGGGGCGTGACCTTCCCCATGACGGAGAAGGTGCGGGTGAACGGCAAGAAGGCCCACCCGCTCTACGTCGAGCTCAAGCAGACACCCGACGCCGACGGCAAGGCCGGCCGCGTCACCTGGAACTTCGAGAAGTTCCTGGTCAGCCCGACCGGCGAGGTCAAGCGGTTCCGGCCCCGCACCGAGCCGCAGGACCCGGCGGTCGTCGGCGCCATCGAGGAGTGGCTGCCCCGCCCGTAAACGGTTTCCCGCGTTCTGCGCGGCGCTTGGCCTAGGGTGCGCAATCGATTACGCTGACCGCCGACGGACAGGGTCGTTCGGCTCCGCGGGGGGTCACGTCGTCATCGAGTGCCCTCACCACCAAGGAGCTTCCGGATGGATCGACGTCTGTTCATCGCGACCGTGGGGGTGGCCACCGCCGCCGTCGCTGCCAGCGCCGCGCTGGAGGACACCTGGGCCCACGCCGAACCGCGACGCGACCCGGACCGGCGTCCGCCCGCGGTGGTCGACGACCGCTTCCTGGACGTGCTGACCGCGGTCAACGACCTCCAGGTGCCGGCGACGCTGGCCGGTTTCCAGGCCCAGATCGACACCCTGGCCAGCCCTCGAGCGCTGGCCCAGAGCGCGATGCGGCTGGTCAGCGCGTACGTGAACCCCCGCGGCGCCTCGCACCACGCCGCGAGTCTGCTCGGCCCGGTGGCCACCCTGCTGCGGGCCCTCGCCGACCGGCAGAACCCCAGCGGTCTGTACGACATCGGCAACCTCGACAGCCCGCCCGACACCTCGTTCGTGATCAGCGACCTCGGGCTCAGCTACGTGATGCTGGCCGACGACGACCAGCCCGCCACGGTCGAGGTGCGCCGGCAGTACGCCGCCGTGATGCGCGCTGCCGGACCGGCGCTGGCCGAGGGCGGTGTGCACACCCCCAACCACCGCTGGGAGATCTGCAAGGCACTGGCCCACCTGAACCACCTGTGGCCGAGCCGGCGGCTGGCGGCGCGGATCACCGACTGGCTGGGGGAGGGGATCGACATCGACGCCGAGGGGGAGTACAGCGAGCGCAGCCCGAACTACGCCGCCGAGGTCACCAACAAGTCGCTGCTCACGGTCGCCCGCTACCAGAAGCTGCCGAAGGTGCGGGACGCCGTCCGGCGCAACCTGCAGCTGACCCTCTACCGGATCCAGCCCAACGGCGAGGTCGAGACGGTGCAGTCCCGGCGCCAGGACCAGACCGGGATCCAGGACAGCTGGAAGTACCTCACCCACTACCGCGAGCTGGCCATCCGGGACGGCAACGGCGAGTTCGCCGCGGTGGCCACCCAGATCCTGGACCGGGTGGCCGCGAACCCGGCGGCCTTCGCCACCAGCGGCTACTCCGTCGGGGAGTTCCTGGCCGAGGCCCTGGCGTACCCCGACATCACGGCGGCGCTGCCCACGGCGACGCCGGTGCCGACGACCTACACCCGGACCAGCCGGGGATCGCAGCTGGTCATCCTGCGGCGGGGCAGCACCAGCGCGACCGTCTTCGGCGGCACCGACTGGCACGACCGGCGGATCGACTCGCGGGGGCAGGCGACCAGCATCCGCGAGATCTCGTCGGGTCTGTCCACCAACCCGACGTTCTTCCGGTACCGCAAGGGGGCCGCGATCCTGGACTCGGTCCGGCTGGCCCCGCGGTTCTTCAGCACCGGTCACTTCCGCAGCGACGGCGTCAGCGGTGGTCGTGGCGGCTGGCGGCTGACCGACGAGGTCGCCGTGGCCTACCACCTGCCGCTGCCCCAGCGACATCGCCGCCGCGACGGTTCGTACGCGCTGGGGTCGGAGGGCCGCTTCTACGCCGAGATGGACTTCCCGCACCGGCCGAAGGACGAGCTCGTGCTCCGGACCTCGGTGCAGATCACCGAGGTCGGCACCGGTGGCTTCGATCTCGTCTTCGACGTCGACGGCCCACCCACCTCGCTCACCATCGAGCTCTGCTTCCGCACCGGCGGCACGCTGGCCGGGGTGGTCCCCGCCGGCGGGGACGGCAACTTCCAGCTGGTGGAGGGGGAGGGCAGCTACACGGTGGGCGACGACACCATCACCTTCGGACCCGGCACCGGGAGCGGGATCCGCCAGCCGGTGGCCATGGATCCCGGCGAGAAGTACACCTACCTGGGCGGGAACCTCACGCCGGCCGGTCAGCGGGTCTACCTCACCGGGCTGGTCCCTTTCCGGTCCACGCTCCGGCTCCGCTGAGCTCGGGTCCGGAACGGGGCGACGGTGCGGATCGCGGTAGCCGGCGGGACCGGCCTGACCGGGCGGATGGTGGTCGAGTGCGCGGAGCTCGCCGGTCACCAGACGGTGGTGCTCGCGCGCAGCCGGGGCGTCGACCTGGCCGGTGGAACAGGCGTCGCCGCCGCCCTGGACGGCGTGGATGCGGTCGTGGACGTGACGAACGTGACCACGCTCTCGGCCCGGCGCAGCACCAGGTTCTTCACGGCGGTCGCGGCGAACCTGCGGTCGGCCGAGCAGCAGGTCGGGGTGCGGCACCACGTGCTGCTGTCCATCGTCGGGGTGGACCGGGCCCCGTACGGCTACTACGCAGGCAAGCGGGCGCAGGAGCGGCTGGTCGATGACGGCCCGGTGCCCTGGACCATCCTCCGGGCCACCCAGTTCCACGAGATGGCGCAGATCGTGCACGCGAGCTTCCACCTCGGTCCGGTGCACCTCGTCCCGCGGATGCGCATCCGGCCGGTCGCGGCCCGGGAGGTGGCCGAGCAGCTCGTGGCGCTGGCCGTCGGCGAGCCGTCCGGTGTGGTCGAGATCGGCGGACCTCGCGAGGAGTCGCTGGTGGCGATGGTCCGGGCGTACGACCGGCGGACCGCGGGCCGGTCCTGGGTGCCCGCGCTGTCCCTGCCCGGCGCCTTCGGCCGGGCCCAGCGGGACGGGACGCTGCTGCCCACCGG
>JBMDXL010000185.1:0-1590 GCA_048594465.1 Microlunatus sp.
GCCGGCGGTACCGGCACCCGGGTCGGTCTGAACATCCCGAAGCAGCTGATCAAGATCGCCGGCAAGCCGATCATCGAGCACACCATCGCGACGATGCAGGCCTCGCCGCTGATTGACGAGATCATCGTCATGATGGCTCCCGGCTACCTCGACGACGTGCGCGCGATCGTGAAGAAGGGTGACTACGGCAAGGTCACCCAGATCCTCGAGGGCGCCGGCGGTCCCGGCGCCACCCGCAACGACACCACCGCCCTGGCCCTGGCCGCCCTCGGCGACCAGGACTGCAACCTCCTGCTGCACGACGCCGTCCGGCCGCTGGTCTCCCAGACGATCATCAACGCCAACGTGGAGGCGCTCGAGACCTACCAGGCCGTCGACACCGCCATCCCCTCGGCCGACACCGTGATCCAGGTGGACGCCGTCTCCGGCGAGGACGCGAAGCCGCGCATGACCGACGTCCTCCCCCGGCACCTGCTCCGTCGGGGGCAGACCCCTCAGTCCTTCCGGCTCTCCACCATCCGGGCCGCGTACGCCAAGGCGGCCGAGGATCCCGACTTCCAGGCCACCGACGACTGCACGGTCGTCCTGCGCTACCTGCCCGAGGTGCCCATCGCCGTGGTCCAGGGTCACGAGCGCAACATGAAGGTCACCGAGCCGATCGACGTCTACATCGCCGACAAGCTCTTCCAGCTCACCTCCGCCGACCACCCCGCTCCCCTGTCCGAGCGGGACTACCACGAGCGGCTGGAGGGAAAGACGTTCGTCGTGTTCGGTGGCTCGTACGGCATCGGCGGGGACATCGCCGGCCTGGCCCGGACCTACGGCGCGACCGTCAAGTCGTTCTCCCGCTCTGCCACCAACACTCACGTCCAGCGCCGCGAGGACGTGGTCGCCGCCTGCCGGGACGTGCTGGCCGAGACCGGACGGATCGACTTCGTCGTCAACACCGCCGGGGTGCTCCCCCGGGGAGAGCTGGCGGAGTCGACCGAGGAGACGATCTACGCAGCGACCGAGGTCAACGCCCTGGCGCCGATCTTCATCGCCCAGGAGTTCTACCCGCACCTGGTCGAGACGCAGGGCTCCCTGCTGCTGTTCACGTCGTCGTCCTACACCCGCGGACGCTCGGGCTACTCCCTCTACTCCTCGGCCAAGGCCGCCGTGGTCAACCTGACCCAGGCACTGGCCGACGAATGGGCCGGCACCGGGGTCCGAGTCAACTGCATCAACCCCGAGCGGACCGGAACCCCGATGCGCACCAAGGCGTTCGGCGAGGAGCCGCCCGGCACCCTGCTGTCCTCCCCGGAGGTGGCCAAGCAGTCACTCGACGTGCTGCTCTCCGGCCAGACCGGACACATCATCGACATCCGTCGCGAAGATGGACCGGCCGCGCTGGCCAACGGCTGAGCGATCACCGCCGGACCGCCCAGCCCGCTGCCCTCGGTTCAGATCCGGATGTCGGCCCACACCAGGTTGTGATCCGACGGCCGGTCGGGATCCGGGTTCTGCAGCATGTTGACCCAGCGGTCCGCCCCGCCCTTGCCCCGCTGGACCATCACCACGTCGAGGTGCGGTCCGTAGCCGTGGGACGAC
>JBMDXL010000186.1:0-1609 GCA_048594465.1 Microlunatus sp.
GGCCGGGGACGTGCGACGGGGATCACCCCGTCGACCTGCTGACACCGATGTCACCCCGCTGCTAGCCTGAAGGGGTCAGGCATGACGCCGCGGTCGTGCAGCACACTGTCGGCTCGGCCGACGTCCTCAGAAAGCTGCTCCGTGACCACGCTCGCCTTCACGCTCTTCTCGCTGGCCCTGCCGCTGCTGGCGCTGTTCGCCTTCACCTGGCTCATCAACGCGCTGTTCGACGAGGCGTCGCTGATCCGCCGCACGAGCACCCGGCTCGAGGAAGCGTTGATCGTGCGTCGGAGCCTGTCCGCATGATCACCTTCGCGCTCACCCTCGTGCTGCTCACCGTCGCGCTCCCGGTCACCGTCTTCTACGCCGGCGTCTGGCTGGTCGCGGCCGCGTACGACGAGGAGTCGGTCCTCCGCCGCGGTCTCAGCCGCCTGGCCGGCGCGAGCGTCTAGGCGCGTTCGCCCGCCACCCAGTCCCGGTACGCCTGCACGGCGGTCGGCAGGGTGGCGAAGACCCGGTCGGTGCCGATCCGCGAGATCAGCCCGGCCTTGCGCAGGTCGTCAGCCACCTCGAACTTCACCCGCGCCAGGCCCAGCGTGATGCCCCGGTCGGCCAGCTCGGCCCGAAGATCCTCCAGCACGTCGGCGGCGGTGAAGTCGATCTCGGTGTTGGCCTCGGCGTTCAGCACGAACCAGCGCACCGGCTCGGCGGCCTCGTCGATCGCCTGCAGCGCCCGGGTGCGGAAGTTGTCGGCGTCGGCGAAGAACAGCGGCGCGTCGTAGCGGTAGATCAGCAGCCCGGGGACCTGGGTCGAGCCGGGGTAGTCCTCCACGTCGTGCATGCCGGCCAAGCCGGGTGAGAAGCCGAGCACCGCGTCGTGCGGCCGGACGATCCGGCGCAGCAGGTTGAGCACCGACAGCCCGATGGCGATCAGGATCCCGTAGAGGACGTCGACGGCCAGCACCGCCACCGTGGTGGCGAAGGCCAGCACCAGCTCGCTGGTGCGGAAGTGGGCCAACCGGCGGAAACCGGCGATGTCGACCAGCCGGGTGGCGGCGTACACCACGACCCCACCCAACGCCGCCAGCGGGAACGTCTCCAGGGCCGGGCCGAGGAACAGCAACGTGGCCGCCACCACCAGCAGCGCGGTCAGCGCGGCCACCTGGCTGCGGCCGCCGCTGGACACGATGACCGCCGTACGACTGCCGCTGCTGCTCACCGGAAATCCCTGCAGCAGTCCGGCCGACACGTTGGCGGCGCCCAGCGCGAGCAGCTCCTGGTTGGCCCGCACCGGCGGGTCGTCGCGGCCGGCGAAGGCCCGGCCGGTGAGCACGTTGTCGGTGAAGCCGACGGCGGCGATGCCCGTGGCCGCCAGGGCCACCTGCCCCAGGTCCAGAGCGGCGAGGTCGGGCAGCTTGGGAACCGGCAGACCGCGCGGCACCTCGCCCACCACGGCCAGCCCGAAGCGCTCCGCACCGATCACCGCCACCACGACCGCCGCCGCCACCATCACGATCAGCACCCAGGGCCAGCGGGGCTGCAGCGCGCGGCCGGTGAGCAGCGCCGCCACCACGACGGCGCTCAGGATCAGGGTGGCGGGCTCGACCAG
>JBMDXL010000187.1:0-2983 GCA_048594465.1 Microlunatus sp.
CGGTTCGGCTTCCGCCGCGTGCTGATCGGCAGCGTCGCCGCCGGCGCGGTGATCATCGCCGCGCTCGGTCTGGTCGGACCGACCACGTCCCTGGTCGTCCTCGGCGGTCTGCTGCTGCTCAGCGGCGTCTTCCGCTCCATCGGCTTCAGTGCCTACAACTCGCTGCAGTTCGCCGACATCGACGGCACCGCCATGGCTGGGGCCAACACCTTGTCCGCCACGCTGCAGCAGCTGGCCGGCGGTCTCGGGGTGGCCGTCGGCGCCCTGCTGCTCCGGACCGGTGAGCACCTGGCCCCCGGGGGCGAGTCCGGCACGACCGCGTACGCGTACGCGTTCGGGGGGCTGGCGTTGATCATGCTCGTGCCGCTGGTCCAGGCCTGGCGGCTGCCGGCCGGTTCCGGGGCCGCCCTGGCGACCCGACGCTGAGCCTCGGGGGCGCCGGCCGACCCCCGGGGTCGAGGCCATTACTTGAACCAGAGGTACAAAACCGCGTATGCTGATGCGATGGGCAGGCCCAAGGAGTTCGATCCCGACACCGCCGTCACCCAGGCGATGAACGTGTTCTGGAGCCAGGGGTACGCCGCCACCACCCCGCAGGGTCTGTCCGAGGCGCTGGGCATCGGCAAGGGAAGCCTCTACCACGCCTTCGGCGGCAAGCGGCAGCTCTACGACCTGGCCCTGCAGCGCTACCTCGACGGCCAGCGCGCCGTGGTCTCGTCCTGGCTGGAGGGCTCCGGCCCGGTGAAGGACCGGCTGCGGGCGGCCCTGCTCTTCCCGCTGGACACCGCGCTCCACAGCCCCGAGCACCGCGGGTGCCTGGCCATCAACAGCGCGGTCGAGTTCGGGGCGGACGACGCCGGGGTGGCCGACCCGATCCGGGGTCTGCTCGATCACACCCAGCAGGTCCTCGCTCGTCTCGTCCGGGAGGGCCAGGACGCCGGCGAGCTCCGCGCCGACGTCGACGGCGACGCCGCCGGCAGTCTGCTGATGACCACCGTCGTCGGCCTGCGGGCCCTGTCCCGGGTCGAGGACGGAGCGGAGCGGGTGCGCGCCGCCGTCGACGCCGTCATCGACCTGCTCTGACCACCCGCTGACCTACTCCTGCGACACCGCAGGCGGCCGTTGGACCCTGCGTCAGCGTACGGAGAGTGCGTCAGCGGGACCAGACGCGGCGCACCGCCTGACCTGGGCGGTCAGGTCGAGACCGTCCACCGTGATCACGTGGTCGTACAGGCCGGAGTCGCCCGGGTGATCGCGGTGCAGCATCGCGAGCTCCTCGTCGCTCAGGTACCCGGGTCGCTCGGTGGCCCGCCGCTGCGCCTCCGCCAGGGAGATCCGCAGCTGGATGATCATGACCTCGGGCAGCCCGGACCGGTAGAGCGCCGCCGTCTCCACCGTGACCACGTCGGCGATCACCACCTCGATCCCCGCACCGGCGAAGCGACGCGCGAGGTCGCAGGCGTTGGCGACCCCGATCCGCTGCTGGTCGATTCCCGCCATCCCGTCCCAGGGTGCGGCGTGGCCGGAGACCACCAGCTGCCGGATGTCGTCGACGTCGACCACCGCAGCGAGCGGCAGCCCGCCCGCCAGGGCGCGGGCCGTGGTGCTCTTGCCCGCCGCCGGCGGACCGGTGAGCAGCAGCGGTCTCACGTCGTCACTTCCTGCGTCGGGACGGGCCCGGTCACCGGCTCAGGGCGTAGACCTGCTCGATGATCTGCAGGGCCTTAATGCCCTCGGCCGGGTCGATCCAGAACGGCTTGCCGGCTGCGGCCTGGGCGTGGAAGTCGGCGATCAGCAGCTCGTGCGACACACCCCAGTAGGAGCGCCCGCCGGACTCGGCCTGCCGTTCCGGGACCACGTCCACCCGACCGTCGGCCCAGCTGACCGTCAGGTCGCCGCGCAACGACAGCTGCGCGTTCTCCGTGGCGATCTCGATCCCGACCGGGAAGTCGACAGCCGCGGTGTTGGTGGCGAAGCAGACCGAGCGGACCCCGCCGGGGTGGTCCAGGATCAGCTGGGCGGAGTCCTCGACGTCGATCACGTCGCCGAGCACGTAGGTGCCGGCCCGCCCGCCGACCGCGGTCACGTCACCGAGCAGCCACTGCAGCAGGTCGATGGTGTGGATGGCCTGGTTGATCAAGGTGCCGCCGCCGCTGTGGACCCGCTGTCCGCGCCACGGCTTGGCCGCGTAGTAGGCCGGGTCGCGGTGCCACGCGACGGTGGCGAAGGCGCCTCGGACCGTTCCGAGCTCGCCCGAGGCGAGCAGCTCGCGGAGCGCCACCGAGGTCGCGTTGTAGCGGTTCTGGAAGCAGATCCCGACCGTGGCGTCGGGGTGCTCGCCCGACCACCGCACCAGCCGCTCACCCTCGGCCACGGTGGCCGCGACCGGCTTCTCCGACAGCACCGCGACCCCGGCCTCCAGGCAGGCGAGCGCAGGATCGACGTGCTGGTCGTGCGGGGTGCTGATCTGGACGACGTCGGGGCGCTCGCTCTCGATCATGGCCACCGGGTCGGTGAAGCCCGGCACGCCGTACCTCTCCCCCACCGCGCGGGCCACTGCCGGGTCGGTGTCGCAGACGGCCACGAGCTCGCTGCCCTCGATCCGTCGGATCGCCTCCAGGTGCACGACGGACACGTCCCCGCACCCGATCACCGCTGCCCTGACCACCCGCCACCTCCGTTGCTCCGGCTGTCTGCCCGATCCTGACTCTGCCTGTCCGACCCTGACTCTGGCAGTGGCCGGGGACCCCGACAACGACGTTGCCAGAGGTTGTCACGGCGGCTGGTCGGCTCGACCCCGACGGTTAGGGTGACAGACGTGACCGATCTCGCCTCCCCCACCACGACGCCGAGCACCTCGGACGCGCTGGCCGGGGCCACCCGTCGCGTGGCCGCCGACCTGGACGGCGTGCAGCGGCTCGGGGTCGCCTTCTCCGGTGGTGTCGACTCCTCCGTCCTGCTCGCCCTGGCCGTCCGGGTGCTC
>JBMDXL010000188.1:0-1523 GCA_048594465.1 Microlunatus sp.
CGGTAACGGGCGTTCAGGCTCTCGATAGCGTTGGTCGAGCAGAGGACCTTGCGGATCTCGACGTCGTAGTCGAGGAACGGGATGAACTCATCCCAGGCGTTGTCCCACAAGGTCTTGATCGCGGGGTAGGCCCGGCCCCACTTTTCGGCGAACTCTTCATAGGCCCGGCGGGCATCAGCGGCGGTCGGGGCGGTGTAGATCGGCTTCAAGTCGTAGCTGATCTTGTCCCAGTATTTGCGGCTGGCGTAGCGGAACGTGTTGCGGATCAAGTGGATGATGCAGGTCTGCACCAGCGCTGCCGGGAATGCAGCGTTCACGCTCGCGGGAAGTCCCTTCAAGCCGTCGCAGACGACGAAGAACACGTCGGCCACGCCCCGGTTCTTCAGCTCGGTCAGCACCGCGAGCCAGAACTTGGCGCTCTCCCCGTCGCCGTCGCCGGCCCACATCCCCAGCACGTCCTTATGGCCGTCAAGGTCGACCCCGATGGCGGCGTAGACGGGTCGGTTGCGGACCTGACTGTCACGGATCTTCACCACGATCGCGTCGATGAAGATCGCGGCGTAGACCTTCTCCAACGGTCGCGCCCACCACGCCTGCATCTCCTCGATCACACGGTCTGTGATCCGGCTGATCGTGTCCTTGGAGACGCTTGCGCCGTAGACGTCGGCGAAGTGTGCGGAGATCTCCCCGGTCGTCAGCCCACGGGCGTAGAGGCTGAGGATGACCTCGTCGACCTCGCCCAACCGGCGTTGCCGCTTCTTCACCAGCTGCGGTTCGAAGGTGCCGTCGCGGTCACGGGGGACGTCGATGTCGACCTCGCCGCAACTGTCGGTCAACACCGTCTTGGACCGTTTCCCGTTGCGCGAGTTGGCCCGGTTCCGGCCCTCCACGGCATGCTTGTCATAGCCGAGATGGTCAGCGATCTCTTCTTCGAGCGCAGCCTCGATCACAGTCTTCGTCATCGCCTTGAGCAGCCCGTCTGGACCGGTCAGCGCGATCCCAGCAGTCCGGGCCCTGCGGACCAGGTCCTCGACCGCAGCCAGCTCGGCTGGGTTCAACTCGCGTTCTTCAGCATCTCCGGCTCCAGCCGGTCCCGGTGGGCTCACGCCCATCAGTGTGTCGGTCATCGTGACTCCTCCTGCCCATCAGGGCGGTAGAGCCACTTACACCGTTCCTGCGACAGTCCCCGCGCATCACCTGACGGATCACAGAGGCTCGATGTTGGTGAGGCTCTAGGCCCCGGCAGTCGGCTGTGCCGTGTTGGCGGACGAGATCGTGTACGTGTAAGTGACGGGCGACGTGGCATTCGGCGCCGAGCTGTTGGGCGTGAGCGTGACGTTGACCTCGAAGTCGGTGCCGTAGATGGCGGTGTAGGTGCCTGACCCGTCGAAGTCCAAGGTCTTGGTAGCGGCGTTGAGTGTCAGCGCAGTGGGCAGCGCCGGGTCGGTGGGGTCCGCCACCGCGGCGCACAGGGTGTCGTAGAGCGGGGTGTTGGGCGTCTGGCGCGTCGCGTCGTGGTGGTA
>JBMDXL010000189.1:0-5829 GCA_048594465.1 Microlunatus sp.
CAGGCCGACGTCGGCATCGTCGGGGTGCCCGGCCGGACGCCGTACAGCGTGGACTGCCCGACCAACCCGGTGCTGGCCGCCTGGTCGGGACTGGCCCGGACCCTCGGGGCGCACACCGGCACGCCGCTGGTCCGCGAGGGCGGGGCGTTGATCGTCTTCCACCCGCTGGACGGGGAGTTCGCGCCGCTGTTCCACCCCTCGTACGTCGACTTCTTCACCGAGGTGCTGAGCGCCACCACCGATCCCGCGCAGATCAGCGCCGACTTCGAGAAGAAGTTCGCCACCGACCCCTGGTACGCGCACCTCTACCGCACCAGCCACGCCTTCCACGGGCTGCACCCCGTGCACCGCTGGTACGAGATCGCCCGGGCCACCCGTCACCTCGGCGACGTGGTCTGGGTCGGCGCCGACCGGGCCAACGCCGAGCGGCTCGGTTTCCGGGCCGCCTCGACGCTGGCCGACGCGCTGGAGATCGTGTCCTCCTCGGTCGGCCGGTCGCCGTCGATCAGCTACCTGCACACGCCGCCCCAGATCCTGCTGGACGTGTCGTGAACGGGGGCCGACGGTGAGCAGAGAGCTCGCACCCTGGGCCGCCGATCCCGGTCGCCGGGCCCCGGCGGGTCGGTGGGCGGAGACGGTGACGGACCTACGGACCCTGGCCAGGGGCTGGCACTGGGACCTGGCCGTCGACGTGGTCAAGGCGGCTGCCGGCACCGCGGTGGGGACGGTCAAGGGCGATGCCGACGCACCGCCCCTGCCGACCGCCTGGGCCCGGACGCCCGTGCTGACCGCGGTGCGGGACCTGGCCCAGGCCGGCGTGCTGCGGCCGCTGGTCAAGGCCGAGGTGGCGCTGGAGAGCCACGGCGCCGAGCAGCTGCCCCGAGCCACCGGGCCGAGTCTGCTGGTGGCCAACCACGCCTCGCACCTGGACATCGGGGCGGTGCTGTCGACGTTGCCGCCGTCCTGGCGGGAGCGCACCGCCGTCGCCCTGACCTCCGACGCGTTCTTCCACACCTGGTGGAAGGCCGGCGCCGCGGCCCTGGCGCTGAACACCTTCCAGCTGCCGGAGACCGAACCGGCCGACGACGGAGCGCTCCGGTTCGACGTGGAGCCTCTCGCCCGGGTGCTCGCCACCGGCTGGAACGTGCTCGTCTTCCCCGAGGGCGGCCGGACCCGGGACGGGGTGGTCCAGCCGTTCCGCGCCGAGGTCGCCGCGGTCGCCGCCCGGCTCGCGGTCCCGGTGGTCCCGGTCGGTCTGCGGGGCACCTTCACGGCGATGCCTCAGGGCACCCGCTGGCCGCGCGAGGGACGCCCGCGGGTGGCCGTCCGTTATGGTGCACCCCTCGACGCCCAGCCGGCCGAGTCGGCCGAGGTCTTCACCACCCGGATCCACCGGGCGGTGGCCGACCTGATCGACGAGGACGCCACCACCTGGTGGCAGGTCCGGCGCGGCGCGGGACGCGAGGTCGACGACGCCCGGGGGGCGCGCTGGCGTCGCATCTGGCAGCAGAGTGAGGAGCCGACGGCGGGCGGTGGTCCTCACCGGAAGAGGATCTGGCGGTCCTGACGCAGCAGGATCCGACGTAGGGGAGCAGCAGGGCGTGGCACACCGGCCGGACGACCAGCACGGACTCACCTGGGCACCCCTGACCAGCTCCGACGTCGAGGATCTCAGCCGGCTGCTGACAGCGGTCGAGGAGCACGACCGACCGAGCGAACGCCACAGCCGACCGGAGATCTACGAGCAGCTGGCCGAGGCCGGGGCCGATCCCGCCCGCGACAGCCTGATCGGTCGCGACGCCGGTGGCACCCTGGTCGCGTACGCCTGGAACCACCCCGTGGTCGGCGACGTCGACCCACGACGGGTGCACCTGACCGGTGGGGTCCATCCCGATCGGCGGCGCCAGGGTCTCGGTCGCACCCTGTTCGCCTGGCAGCGGGAGCGGGCGGCCGAGTGGCACGCCGAGACCGCCCGCCCGGAGCACGGCCCGCTGCGGTTGATCGCCGCGGTCGGCGCCCGCCAGAGCGACGTCCGCGCCCTGTACGCGAGCGCCGGCCTGGTGCCCGTGCGCTGGTTCGCGGACATGACCTTGACCTTCGACGGACCGCCGCCGGACTTCCCGGCGCCCACCGGGGTGCGGCTGGTGCCGCTGAACCGCAAGCTCGTCGAGCCGGTCCGCCGGGCGCACAACGAGGCCTTCGCCGACCACTGGGGCGCCCAGCCGGTCGACGCCACCCGGTGGGCCGAGCAGCTGGGTCGCTCGGCGTCGCGGATCAGCTGGTCCTGGGTGGCGCTGGAGGAGAAGACGTCGGAGGTGATCGGCTACGCCACCAACGCGGTCTACGAGCAGGACTGGGCGGACCAGGGGTTCTCCGAGGGCTGGACCGACCGACTCGGCGTGCGACGCGTCTGGCGGGGGCGGGGGATCGCCAAGGCGCTGCTCGGAGCCTCGATGCGGTCGTTCGCCGACGCGGGGCTGGACGCTGCCGGGCTCGGGGTCGACACCGACAGCCCCACCGGCGCGTTCGGTCTGTACGAGTCGATGGGCTACCGGGCCGCGGACACCACCGTGATGTACGCCAACCGCATTCCCGGCGAAGTGGACTAGGCTTGCCGACCATGTCGGGACATTCCAAGTGGGCGACCACCAAGCACCAGAAGGCCGTGGTCGACGCCCGGCGGGCCAAGTCGTTCGCCAAGCTGATCAAGAACATCGAGGTCGCCGCCCGGATCGGCGGGGGAGACGTCGCCGGTAACCCGACGCTCTACGACGCGATCCAGAAGGCCAAGAAGACCTCGGTTCCCAAGGACAACATCGACCGTGCGGTCAAGCGCGGCTCCGGGGCCGAGGCCGGTGGCGCCGACTACGAGACGCTCTACTACGAGGCGTACGGTCCGGCCGGCATCGCCCTGCTGATCGAGTGCCTCACCGACAACCGCAACCGCTCCGCCTCCGACGTGCGGGTGGCCGTCACCCGCAACGGCGGCACCATGGCCGACGTCGGCTCCACCTCGCGGATGTTCAACCGCAAGGGGGTCGTGGTGGTGGCCAAGGCCCAGGAGGGCGGCAGGACGCTCACCGAGGACGACCTGCTGGAGGCGACCCTGGACGCCGATCCGGAGGAGGTCAACGACCTCGGCGAGAGCTTCGAGATCATCAGCGACCCCAGCGACACCGTCCGGGTCCGCGAGGCGGTGCAGGCGGCCGGTCTGGACTACGACTCGGCCGAGGTGTCCTTCGTGCCGGAGTTCACCCAGGAGGTGGACGCCCCGACCGCGGAGAAGCTGTTCAAGATCATCGAGGCGCTCGAGGACTCCGACGACGTGCAGAACGTCTACAGCAACTTCGACGCCTCCGACGAGGTGCTGGCCAGCGTCGGCTGACCCGACCGGGGTGTGTCGGTCAGCCCCCTGACCGCCCGGATCGCGTACGGTGCGAACGTCTGTTCGCTTCGTTTCGTCGTGTCCGGTGAGGGAGGTCGACCCGTGCGGGTGCTCGGCATCGACCCCGGTCTGACCCGGTGCGGTCTGGGCGTGGTGGACGTTGTCCCCGGCCGACCCCCCACCCTGGTCGCCGTCGGCGTCGCGCGCACCCCGGCCGACCTGGACACCGCGCGCCGGCTGGTCCGGCTGGAGGCGGAGATCGAGACCTGGATCAGCACCCACCGCCCGGACGCGGTGGCCGTCGAGCGGGTCTTCGCCCAGCACAACGTGCAGACCGTGATGGGCACCGCCCAGGCCGCCGGGGTGGCCATGCTGGTGGCCGCCCGGCACGGGTACCCGGTGGCGCTGCACACCCCGAGCGAGGTCAAGGCCGCCATCACCGGCTCCGGACGGGCCGGCAAGGACCAGGTCGGCAGCATGGTGACCCGGATCCTCCGCCTGGACGCACCGCCGAAACCCGCCGACGCCGCGGACGCGCTGGCCCTGGCCATCTGCCACGTGTGGCGGGGCGGCACCCAGAACCGGCTGCAGGAGGCGATCGAGCGGCAGCAGCAGCTCGCACGCCAGCAGCAGGTCCACCCACGACAGCAGGGAGTCAGAGCCCGATGATCGCGCAGCTCACCGGCACGGTGATCCAGCTCGGCCCCACCTCGGCGGTGATCGAGGTGGGCGGCTTCGGGGTGCTGGCTCTCTGCAGCCCGAACACCACCGCCGGACTCCGGTTGGGCGAGACCGCCACGCTGTCCACCTCCCTGGTCGTCCGCGAGGACTCCCTCACCCTGTACGCGTTCGCGACCGTGGACGAGCGGGAGCTGTTCGAGCTGCTGCAGACCGCGACCGGTGTCGGTCCGAAGCTCGCCCAGGCCGCCCTGGCGGTGCTGCCGCCGGACGAGCTGCGGTCCGCGATCGCCACCGAGAACCTGGTCCAGCTGTGCAAGGTGCCCGGGGTGGGACGCAAGGGCGCGCAGCGGCTGGTGCTGGAGCTCAAGGACAAGATCAACGCCGTCCGGCTGGTCGGCGACCTCGGGTCCGCCACCCCGGCCGGGCCGGCCGCCACCAGCGCGGCGGCCTGGCGCGACCAGGTCAGCCAGGGTCTGCAGGGTCTCGGCTGGTCGACCAGGGACGCCGAGGCCGCCTGCGACGAGGTGGAGCCGCTGGCCGTCGAGCCGGGGGTCGGCGTGCCCCAGCTGATGCGCGCCGCCCTGCAGTCGCTGGCGCGTCGATGAGCAAGAGCTGGTCGATGAAGGAGACCGGGTCGTGAACGAGGACGTGGGCCTGACCGCCGAGGAGCTCGAGGCCCTGGTGCGCCCGGACGCCCAGGCCGAGGAGCGCGCGGCCGAGTCGGCGCTGCGCCCGCACGACCTGGCCGCCTTCCGGGGACAGCCTCGGGTCAGCGAGCAGCTCGGGCTGCTCCTCACCGCGGCCCGGCAGCGCGGCTCGGTGCCCGACCACGTGCTGCTGTCCGGCCCGCCCGGTCTGGGCAAGACCACCCTGGCCATGATCATCGCCGCCGAGATGTCGGCTCCGCTGCGGATCTCCAGCGGCCCGGCCATCCAGCACGCCGGCGACCTGGCCGCCATCCTCTCCGGGCTGAGCGAGGGCGAGGTGTTCTTCCTCGACGAGATCCACCGGATGTCGCGGCCGGCGGAGGAGATGCTCTACCTGGCGATGGAGGACTTCCGGGTCGACGTGGTCGTGGGCAAGGGGCCCGGGGCCACGGCCATCCCGCTGGAGATCCCCCGGTTCGTCCTGGTCGGGGCCACCACCCGGGCGGGGCTGCTGCCCGGGCCGCTGCGCGACCGCTTCGGCTTCACCGCGCAGCTGGAGTTCTACGACGCCGCCGACCTGGAGCACATCGTGCGTCGCTCGGCCGGGGTGCTGGGGGCCGACCTGAGCGACGACGGCGCCGCCGAGATCGCCCGCCGCTCCCGGGGCACACCCCGGATCGCCAACCGGCTGCTGCGCCGGGTGCGCGACTTCGCCCAGGTCCGGGCCGACGGCCGGATCACCCTCGACCTGGCCCACTCCGCCCTCGACCTGTTCGAGGTGGACGCGATCGGGTTGGACCGGCTGGACCGCGCGGTGCTCACCGCGCTGTGCCGGCGGTTCGGCGGCGGTCCGGTGGGTCTGTCCACCCTGGCCATCTCGGTGGGCGAGGAGACCGAGACCGTCGAGGAGGTGGCCGAGCCGTTCCTGGTCCGGGAGGGCTTCGTGATGCGTACGCCCCGCGGCCGGGTCGCCACCCGGGCCGCCTGGTCCCACCTCGGACTCACCCCGCCCGCCGCCACCACCGCCGTCGAGGCGCCCGGCATCTTCTGAGTCAGGCCAGCTCTTCTGAGTCAGGCCGGCTCTGCTGAGTCGGGCCAGCTCTGCTGAGTCAGGCC
>JBMDXL010000019.1:0-4053 GCA_048594465.1 Microlunatus sp.
ACGCGTCGCCGCGCGAGGAGTTGATCACCAGCAGCGGCAGCTGCCGCAGCCTGGCCTCGCTGACCGCGGTGGTCAACGCGGCCCGGCCGGGGGCGTTGGCGCTGAAGCCGACGACGATGGTCATCTGTTCTCCTTGCTGGACGGATCCGCGGGGGGCGGGTCGGTGGGTGCGTCCGGGTGACCGGGACCGCGGTGGGAGGGTTCGGGCAACCGGATCTCGCCGACCTGCGCAGTGGCCAGCGGGTGACCGTCCCGATCCGTGTCCAGGTCGTGGTGCAGCTCGTCGGACAGCTGATCCACGGCAGCCTCGACCCGGCTCGGAAGCACCTTCCTGATCAGCCAGAACAGCACCGGGAAGAGCAGGATCACCACGATGATCAGGTAGACCACGACCGCGATGGCGGAGACCACGAACTGCCCGGTGGCCACGTCGACGCTGCCGAACAGGCCCTTCGGGTCGCCCGAGGACAGCTGCAGCGCGCGGCGGCCCTGGAGCTCGACCCGGGGGCCGAGGATGACCCCGACGATGAGCGGCAGCACCGGGATGGCGAACCGCCGCATCCCGAAGCCCAGCAGGCCGAGGGCGAGCAGCAGGATCAGGTCGAAGTTGGAGCCGTTGACCGCGTACGCGCCCATCGAGGCGAAGAACAGGATGCCCGCGTACAGGTAGGGGCGGGGGATCCGGAGCAGCTTCGCCCAGACCGGCGCCAGCGGGAGGTTGAGCACCAGCAGCAGGAAGTTGCCGATGAACAGGCTGGCGATCAGCGCCCAGACCAGGGGTCCCTCGCGCTGCAGCAGCAGCGGTCCGGGCTGGATGCCGAAGGAGACCAGGGCCGCGAGCATGATCGCCGAGGTGGCGTTGGTGGGCAGTCCCAGCGACAGCATCGGGACCATGGTGCCGGCGGCGCTGGCGTTGTTGGCCGCCTCCGGACCGGCCACACCCTCGATCGCCCCGCGCCCGAACTCCTCCGGGTGCTTGCTGAGCTTCTTCTCGGTGATGTACGACAGGAAGGTCGGGATCTCGGCCCCGCCGGCCGGGATGACCCCGAAGGGGAAGCCGAAGGCGGTGCCCCGCAGCCACGGCTTCCAGGACCGCTTCCAGTCCTCCTTGCGGAGGAAGGGCTGACCGACCGGGATGATCTCGGTGGCCTGGCGACGCAGGTGAGCGGCCACCCAGAGGGCCTCGCCGAGGGCGAAGATGCCGACCGCGACCACGACCACGTCGATGCCGTCACCCAGCTGGGCGATGCCGAAGGTCATCCGGGCCTGACCGCTGACGGCGTCGATGCCGATCATGCCGATGGTCAGACCGACGACCAGGGCGATGAAGCCCCGCAGCCGGGAGGCGCCGAGCACCGCGGTGACGGCGATGAAGGCCAGCAGCATGATCGCCAGGTACTCCGGCGCGCCGAGCGACACCGCGAACCGGGCCATCAGCGGGGCGAAGAAGACGATCAGGGTGGTGCCGATGGTGCCGGCCACGAAGGACCCGATGGCGGCGGTGGCCAGCGCCGGCGCGGCCTTGCCCGCCCTGGCCATCAGGTTGCCCTCGATGGCCGTCACCACCGACGACGACTCACCGGGGGTGTTGAGCAGGATCGACGTCGTCGACCCGCCGTACATGCCGCCGTAGAAGATGCCGGCCAGCATGATCAGCGCGCCGGTCGGTTCCAGGCTATACGTGATCGGCAGCAGCAGCGCGATCGTCATGGCCGGACCGATCCCGGGCAGCACGCCGACGGCGGTGCCGACGATGACGCCGATCAGGGCCAGCAGCAGGTTCATGGGCGTCGCCGCGGTGGCGAAGCCTTCGAGCAGGAAGCCGAAGTTCTCCATCTCGTGCCCCTTACAGGATTCCCTGGAGGATGCCGGCCGGGAGGCCGACCCCCAGACCGATGGCGAAGCCGTAGAAGGTGATCAACGACAGCGCGACCGCGATCACCAGGGCGCGCACGTAGTGACGGCTGCCGAGCGCGAGAGCGGAGCCGTAGAACAGGATAGCGCCGGAGATCACCCAGCCGAGGATGTCGATCAGCGCGATGTTGGCCACGAAGACACCGACCAGCATCAGCACGGTCGTGAGGTCGACGCGGGCCTCGAGGTCGACGTCCTCGCCGCCCTCCAGCTCGGGCTTGCTGCCGCGCAGGACGGCCACGGTGAGACCGATGGCCAGCAGGATCAGGGCGCTGCCCAGGACGACCGGCACGGCCCTGGGGCCGAGTGGGTCGGTGCCGGTGGTGTTGTCCCCGAGGCCGGCCGCGTCGACCAGCATGATCACGCCGAGCACCGCCAGGAAGGCACACACCCCCAGCTGGGCGAGGTCCCGGACCGGGCCGGAGGGGGCCGGAGCCCACTCCGTCCCGGTCGTGGTCGCCTCGCTCATGCCAGGCCCAGCTTCTTCAGCGTGTCCTCCACCGCGGTGGTCTGCTCGGTCAGGAAGGGAGCGAACTCGTCGGCCGGCAGGAAGGCGTCGGTCCAGCCGTTCTTGGTCAGCACGTCCTTCCACTCCTGGCTGCCGTGCATGGTGGTCAGGGCGCTGACCAGGGCGGCCTTGTCGGCGTCGGAGATCTCCGGGGGAGCGACCACGCCGCGCCAGTTGGTGAAGACCAGGTCGATCCCGGACTCCTTCAGCGTCGGAGCGTCGATCGCGTCGACCCGCTCCGCTCCGCTGATGGCCAGCACCCGCACCTCGCCGGCCTCGACCTGGTCGAGGAACTCGCCGAAGCCGGAGGCGCCGAAGGCGATCTTGCCGCCGAGCAGCGCGGGCAGCAGGTCGCCGCCGCCGTCGTAGGAGACGAAGTTGACCTCCTTGGGGTCGATGCCGACCGCCTGGGCGAGCTGCATCGGCAGCAGGTGGTCCGGCCCACCCGGCGAGGAGCCACCGCCGACGGCGAGGGCCTTGGGGTCGGCCTTCCAGGCCGCGACCAGGTCGTTGTTCGTCTGGTACGGGGAGTTCTTCGGCACCACGATGGCGCCGGACTCCTCGATCAGCTTGGCGATCGGGGTGGTCTGGTCGAGCTTGGCCTCGGACTTGTTGGTGTACTGCGCACCGACGACGCCGAGGCCCATCATCATCATCAGCTTGCCGTTGCCCTTCTCGGACACGGTGCGGGACAGACCCACGGTGCCGCCGGCGCCCGCGAGGTTGAACACCTCGACGTTCTTGGTGGCGTCGATGTCGTCCATCGTCTTGGCGGCGGCGCGGGCGGTGGTGTCGTAGCCGCCGCCGGCGGTGTTGGGGACCATGAAGCGGACTCCCGACAGCGGCTGTCCGGCCTCGGTGCCGGACCCGGGCTCGGCCTGCTTCGCGGTCGCTCCGCACCCGGCCGTGACCAGCAGGGCCCCAGCCGCGGCGAGCGCGGCCCCCAGCTTGAGGTTGAGCTTCAGCTTGTCGAACATCATCGTTCCTCTCGATCGTCGGACGAGCCGACCGGACTTGACGGGGAGAGCCGCACGCAGCGGGTCTGGGCTGGACTCTGGCAGGGCGGGGAACGTGCTGTCTGCTTTCGGCCATCGTGGACGTTGTGGTCTTTGTGGTCGGTGTCACAGTGGCGGTTTCGGTCACCCGGGGGACCAGAATGTCCATCGACCCGGCCGTCGTCGGGTCCGACAGCGAGGTCGATCAGGGGGTGCGTACGTGCGTCGACGGTGGCGTCTGCCCCTGGCCTACCAGCTGGTGGCCGTCCAGCTCGTGTTGATCATGGCCGTGCTGCTCGCGGTCTCCGCCGTCTCGGTGGAGATCACCCGCCTCGGCTTCGCGCGCGACGAGGGCCGGCGGGTCCTCACCCTGGCCGAGAACCTGGCCGCCAACCCGATCGTCCGCAGCGAGAACGTCAACCGGGCCGGGGCCGTGCTGCCGGCCGCGGTGACCACCCAGCAGGCGCTGACCGGGATCGACCTGGTGATGATCACCGACCTGACCGGACGGGTGATCGCGAGCACCGACACGCTGCTGGTGGACGAGACGCTGCCCTGGCCCGAGCTGGCCGCCCGACCCGACCGCTCCCACTCCGCGTCGATCGAGCTGCGCGGCACCAGCTACCTGGTGGCCGC
>JBMDXL010000190.1:0-2014 GCA_048594465.1 Microlunatus sp.
TGGTGGCGCGCAGCCAGCCGGCCCCGGTCAGCTGGCGCAGGTGGTGGTAGATCTGACCCGTCGAGCCGAGTCCGGCGGTGTCGGCCAGGTCGGCGGCGGTGGCGGCCTCGCCGCGCGCGACCAGCTGCAGGATCCGCAGCCGGGCCGAGTGGCCGAGGGCGCCGAGGGCCGGCGCCAGAGCGGTCCAGTCCTGCTCCAGCAGCCGGTCGGTGTCGTGGGTCAGCTGCCAGCGGACCGGCCCGTCGGCGATCTCCAGCGACCCCGCGTACGCCACCACGTGCGGCCCGACCCGGCCCTCCAGACCCTCGAGCATCCAGAAGGTGCCCGGATCCGTCGTCGACCCGGTGGTGTCCTCTGGCCCCTCGTCGAGGCGCTCCTCCAGCCGTCGTACGCGGGCGTCGAGCTCGGCCCACGCGCTCGGCTCCGCCGGCGACGAGCTCTCGGACTCAGGCATCCTCCGATATTACGTAACGACAGACGAGGTCGTCACGGACCCGAGAGACGCCGAGGGGCCGGTGGAGTGATCCACCGGCCCCTCGGGCTCAGCTCAGGTCCAGCGCGTGCGGGTTACTTCTCGTAGCCCACGTTCTCCCACTGCACGTTGCTCAGACCGAACGCGCCGTAGTTGGCGAGCTTGGTCTTGACCGCGATGAGCTCCGGCCGCTGGTAGAGCGGCAGGGTCATGACGTTCTCCCAGATGAGCTTGGCCGTCTCGTTGGCCAGATCGATCCGGGCCGGCAGATCCGTCGTGGAGTCCAGCTTCTTGGCGTTCTCGTCGATCTTCGGGTCCGAGAGCTGGGAGTAGTTGCTCTCCGAGCCGGTGCCGTAGATCTGGCTGATGCCCTGGAACGGGTACGGGGTGCCGATCCAGCTGAAGGCGATGATCTCGAACTCGTGGTTGGAGAGCACCGACCCGTCCTGGAACTTGGCGATCGGCACGTCGACGATGTCGACCTTGACGCCGATGTCCTTGAGCTGGTTCTGCGTCTGCAGCGCCTCGTTCTGCGACACCGGGACACCGCTCAGCTGCGAGAACTTCACCTCGAGCTTCTTGCCGTCCTTCTCGCGGATGCCGTCGGAGCCGACCGTCCAGCCCAGGGCGTCCAGATCGGCCTTGGCCCCCTCGACGTCGTACTGGATGCCGGTCTCGGCGGCGACGTCCTTGTAGCCCTCCTGGTTCTGCAACAGGATGTTGTTGTTCAGCGGCTGCACGGGCCAGTCGATGCCGGCCAGGTCGGACTGACCGATGGACTCCCGGTCCAGACCCTTGACGATCGCCTGCCGCACCTTCTGGTCGGTCAGCACGCCGGCCTTGGTGTTGAAGGTGAAGTGCCGGAAGTTCGGCCCGGCGGCGGCCCGGATGCTGGCGTCCGT
Organism: Microlunatus sp.; assembly: GCA_048594465.1. GTDB lineage: Bacteria > Actinomycetota > Actinomycetes > Propionibacteriales > Propionibacteriaceae > Microlunatus. The sequence continues at coordinate 1,375 of JBMDXL010000190.1, forward strand.
GACGCCCTGCACCCGCTTGTAGGCGTCGGGGTCGGGGCCGATGTCGAAGCTGTCCAGCTCGTTGTTGGCGAAGGCCGCAGCGGTGGCGTCGGACGAGATGGCCCGGAAGGTGATCTTGTCCAGCAGCGGCTTGTCACCCCACCACTTCTCGTTGGGGACCTCGGTCAGCACCTTCTGGCTCTGATCGAAGCTCTCCACCTTGAACGGACCGGCCAGCCAGTCGTTGTTCAGGGTCTTCCACCCGTTGTTGAAGGTGTCGGGGTCCTTGATGCTCTCCGCCTTGAGCGGGCTCAGCGGCTGGCTCCAGTCCGGGTAGGCGCCCTTGAAGGTGACCGTGACGTCGAACTTGTTCTCACCCGCGGTCACGCTGGCGATCTGGTCGTAGCCCTGAGTGGACGCGCACTCGAACTTCTTGTTCGTCCCGTCGCAGGCCTTCACGGTCGCGGCCAGGTCGTCGGCGTCGATCGGCGACCCGTCGCCCCAGACGGCCTTGGGGTTCAGCTTCAGTTTCACCGTGGTGGGGTTGGCGTTGGTCTCCTCCGCCGACTCCAGCCAGACCGGGTTGGGCGTGGGGACGCCCTTGGTGTCGTAGTTGAACCACGTCGGCAGGATCGGGTTGCGCGCGTCGGTGAGATCGGCG
>JBMDXL010000191.1:0-2475 GCA_048594465.1 Microlunatus sp.
CGGCGTACGGTCGCCTACCCCGTCGGTCGGCGACCGTTTCTGACTCGCCGGCGACATCCGGCCACCAGGGCCGCTCGGTCCGTCACCGTTCCTGACTCGCCAGCGGTATCCGGGAGCCCGGCGGGTCGGGTTCGTACCCGATCGGAACGGGTGGGAAGTGGGTGGCTGTCCCCATCGTCAGGGTCGACACCGTGTGGCAGATTGGACAGATGCCAGCCTCGGACGTCGTGCTCCTGCCTCTCTGCCTCGGACTCGCCCTGATCGGGGTGATCGTCGCCGGGGTCGCGTGGCGTCGGGGCAGCCGCGGTCGGGTGCTGCAGGGGGTCGGTTTCGCCCTGGCCCCCGTCGCCCTCTACTTCACCGGTCTGCTCCGGCTGGTGTGGGACGCGGTGGTCGCCCTGGTCGGCTGGGCCACGTCGATCATCTTCGCCCCCTCGATGTGGTTCGGCATCTCACTGCTCGGGGTGTGCGTCGTGCTCTGGGTGGTGGGCGGTCTGGTGAACCGGCGATCGGCGGCCAAGCCGACGCCCGGGGCGCGCGGCACGGCCACGCCGGCGGTCGGGACCGGCCGAGCGACGGCGTCGAAGCCCACCCCGGCCACGGCCCCGAAGGGGGGCAAGGCGCCCGCTCAGGAGGTCGATCCGGAGCTGGCCGAGATCGAGGCGATCCTGAAGAACCGCGGCATCAGCTAGTTGCGGCCGGCGGCCGGCTCCTCAGCCCCGACCCCGTGCGGCCTTCACTCGACGGTTGAGGTCGTCGACCGCGGCGGTGGCGTAGGCGCCGTCGCCCTTCTGGATCCCCATCAGCATCCGGTGGTCGAGGTCGGCCGCGACCTCCACCGGACGGTCGGTCGGGATCAGGAGCACCTGGGCCCAGGCGTCGCCGGGTCGCATCACCACCCGCTGGACGCGGGACCAGGGATAGCGGTGCCGGCTCAGGCCGTTGCGGAAGGAGAGGCCGTCGGCGTCGGCCCGGACCACGCCGCTGCCCACCACCAGCAGGGCGAAGACGAACAGCCCCAGGATGATCAGCAGCGTGACCGCCTGCGACAGCGTGAACTCCGCCTTGAGGTTGGGCGGCAGCGCCACCCAGAACACGAAGCTGAGAGCGACCAGACCGAGCCCGGACATCGTCACGAAGAACCGCAGCCGGTTGGAGCGGTAGACCACGGGCCGGTCGGTCTCGGACGGCCCCGGCCGGTCAGCCGTCGTCATCAGATCCGGCACGCGGCGATATCGGTCACCAGGATCGCCCGGGCCCCGATCGCCCACAGGTCGTCCATGATCTTCTGCGCCTCGGCCCGCGGCACCATCGCCCGCACCGCCAGCCACCCCTGCTTGGCCAGCGGGGCGACGGTCGGGGACTCGAAGCCGGGGGTGAGGGCGCAGGCCGCGTCGATGTACTGGTCGCTGACGTCGTAGTCCATCATCACGTAGTTGCGCGCGACCAGGACGCCGTTCAGCCGGCGCTGCAGCAGGTCCAGGCCCACGGGTGAATCCGCGCCGCGACGCCGGATCAGCACGGCCTCGGAGTGCAGGATGGGGTCCCCGAACAGCTCGAGTCCGGCCTGACGCAGCGTGGTGCCGGTCTCCACCACGTCGGCGATGGCGTCGGCCACGCCCAGCCGGATGGCGGTCTCCACCGCGCCGTCCAGCGTGATCAGTCGGGGGTGCACGCCCCGCTCGGCCAGGTAGCCGCCGACCAGTCCGGGGTAGGACGTGGCGAGGCGCTGCTCGTGCAGGTCGGCGATGGTGCGCTGGGTGCCCACCGGCGCGGCGAACCGGAACCGGCTGCGGCCGAAGCCCAACGGGATGACCTCGTCCGCCTCGGCCCCGGAGTCCAGCAGCATGTCCCGACCGGTGATGCCGACGTCGAGCGTGCCCTCCCCCACGTACACGGCGATGTCGCGGGGCCGCAGGTAGAAGAACTCGACCCCGTTGGCCTCGTCCAGCAGCACCAGCTCCTTGGGGTCGCTGCGCTGGGCGTATCCGGCTTCACGCAGCATCTGCGCGGCGGCCTCGGACAGCGAGCCCTTGTTGGGCACCGCGATCCTGATCAGGGGGTTCGAGCTCACGGCGGCCATCCTAGGGGCGGTCACGGAGACGACGGCCCGCCCGACGTGCGGCGGACCAGGGTCGCGAGCGGGATGGCAGCGCGCCCGGCGTACGAGGAACGAAGAGCGACGGCACGCTTGTCGCCGTCGCAACGAGCGACGACGTAGCCGGTGAACGCGCGCTGCCGTCGCGAGCGGCCCCCATCTAGAGGTGCCGGTACACGTCCGCGGGCTCGACGTCGAGCGCCAGCATCATCACCTGGAGGTGGTAGATCAGCTGGCTGATCTCCATCGCCGCGTCGTCCTTCGTCTGGTACTCGGCCGCCATCCAGACCTCGGCGGCCTCCTCGACGACCTTCTTGCCGATGGCGTGCACGCCGCCCTCCAGCCGCTGCACGGTCGAGGAGCCCGACTCGCGCGCC
>JBMDXL010000192.1:0-1959 GCA_048594465.1 Microlunatus sp.
GCACCGCCGTGGGGGCCGGTCACGGGTCGGCTCAGGAGGGCGTCGGCCGGGCGCGTCTCCGACGGAGCGGTCGGCCCGCGGCGTCCCGGGCCGGGGTCGGCGCCCCGCCCCGCAGCCGCAGCCGCTGCTCGAGCTCCAGCAGATGGGGGAGGGCCTCGGCCAGCTCGGCCGCCAGCTGGGCGGCGTACGGCGGGTCGAACCTCCCCGGCCTGACCTGGCGGGCCTGGTGGGCGGCGGTGCCGACGGCAGCGACCAGGCTCTGGGCCCGGACGGCCGTCGGTGTCCGGACCCGGCCGCGACGGGCGGTCCCGGCGATCCGTCCGGAGGCGATGGCGGTCAGTCGCTCGATGTCGCTCAGATCGGCGTCGGCGCGGGCCAGCAGGGGGATCGTGCGGATCGGTCCGCCGCCCGGGGCGGGGATGCGCACCACCGAGATCGAGCTGGCCGCCGCGTACCGGTTCGCCGCCCGTCGGGCCGCGCTCAGCTCGGTCTTGGTCAGCGGCCGCTCGAGGTGGTTCTCGACGGTCGCCCAGACGGCGATCACGTCGGCCGACCGCAGCGCCTGGTCGAACACGCCGAACCAACTCACCTTCACGAGGCGTCATCCTAGGTCGGGCGTCGGCACGGACCCTGATCGCCGATCCTGGCCGCCGGCGACGCGGAATGCGGCAGACTTCGAGCATGGCGACACTGACACCGGGTCCGGCGGCCGCTCCGGCCCGCCCACGGGCCCTGCGTTGGTTGGTCGGGGTGGGCGTCACCCTGGCCCTGCTCAGCGTCGCCGCCGTCGGTCTGCTGGTGCTGCGCGCGGACCGGGTGGGGGAGACGGCCTTCTTCTTCCTGCCCTGGAACCTGTTCCTGGCCTGGGTGCCCTTCGTGCTCGCCCTCGCGCTGGCGGCCGTGCACGTCCGCCGCGGACCCCGGCCGCTGCTCTGGCTGCTCGGCGCCGGGTGGTTGCTGTTCCTGCCCAACGCGCCCTACATCCTCACCGACTTCATCCACCTCGGCCGGCTCCGAGGGGCACCGCTGTGGTTCGACGCCGCGCTGATCGGCACCTTCGCCGCCGTCGGGCTCGCCCTCGGACTGGTCTCGTTGCTGGTGGTGCACGCAGTGGTCGAGGCCCGGGCCGGCCGCGTGGTCGGCTGGGTCTTCGCCGTCACCGCCCTGCTGCTCAGTGCCGTCGGGGTCTACCTCGGCCGCTTCCCTCGGTTCAACTCCTGGGACGTCCTCACCGACCCGTCCGGGCTGGTGTCGGTCGTCCTGCAGCGGTTGGCCGACCCGTTCGGCAACCCGTTCCTGCTGCGCTTCGCGCTGGCCATGTCGGTCATCCTGCTCGGCTCGTACGTGGTTGCCTGGCTGGTCGGCCGGGGCATCCTCGGACCCGTACGCGACCAGGTGGCGGCCGGACCGGCCGGTCGCGAGACGGCCTGAGTCAACCCAGCACGCGAGCCAGCGCGCCTCGCGACTGCCGCACGAACTCACCGATCCGCTCCGGCTCGTGGTCGAGGGCCCAGCGGATGACGTCGAGCCCGTGCAAGATCTGCAGCTCGTCGATCAGCACCTCGACGGCGTCCGCCCCGAAGCCGAGCTCACGCCCGAGCGCCACCGCCGTCGTCGCGGGGCCGCAGGATCTTGCTCCGGGCACCCGGGAGGTCAGCCCGTCACGCGTACGGTCACGCCAGCAGGCCGTGCCGGTCCAGCACGGCGGCCAGCTGGGCACGCTCGTCCTCGGAGGCCTCCACCAGGGGCAGCCGGAGACCACCGACCGGGTGACCGGCCAGCGCGAGAGCGGCCTTGACCGGGATCGGGTTGCTGGTCAGACCCATGGCGGCGTACACGTCCCGCAGCGACGCGTCGATCTCGGCCCGCTGGTCCGGCTCGTCGACCATCCGGCGCATCTGCTCCCCGACCAGGTGGCTGGCCACCAGGATGCCGCCGCAGCCGCCGAGCTCCAGGGTG
>JBMDXL010000193.1:0-1986 GCA_048594465.1 Microlunatus sp.
TGGCCACCGACTGGGCCGACTACGCCGACCAGATGCGGGCGGTGCTGGACACGCACCCGGGTCTGGCCACCGTCGCGACCTCCGCCGACGGCTGGGCCGACCGGGATCCGGACCGGCCGCTGACCCGCTTCGAGCAGCGCGGGATCGACGCGGGTCGGGTCGTCCGCGACCTGCGCTACCGGCGCCGATGAGCAGCGCCGAAGCGTCTCCGCAGGTGCGCTGGCGGCTGGGCGTCCGCTACGACGGCACCGAGTTCTCCGGCTGGGCCAGCCAACGGGACCGCCGTACGGTCCAGGGCGAGCTGGAGCTCTGGCTGCGCCGTGTCCTGGGTCTGGCGGACCCGCCCCGGCTGGTGTGCGCCGGACGCACCGACGCCGGTGTCCACGCCCGCGGTCAGGTGGCGCACGTCGATCTGCCGGCGGACCTCGTGCCCGATCCGGCGGAGCTTCTGCGTCGGCTCCGCCGGGCCCTGCCCGTCGACCTGGCGGTCACCGCCGCGGAGCGGGCACCCGACGGTTTCGACGCCCGTTTCGCGGCGGTCTGGCGCCGCTACTGCTACCGGATCAGCGACACAGCGTCGGTGCCGGACCCGCTGCGCCGGCGCGACACGACCGCGCTGCCCCGCGCCCTGGACGTGGAGCGCCTGGACGAGACCGCGCAGACCCTGCTGGGACTGCGCGACTTCGGCGCCTTCTGCAAGCGCCGGGAGGGGGCCACCACCGTGCGGACGCTGCTGGAGCTGTCGGCACGACGGAGCCCGGACACGCTGGTCGAGGTCACCGTCCGCGCCGACGCGTTCTGCCACTCGATGGTGCGCTGCCTGGTCGGCGCGCTGGTCGAGGTCGGCTCCGGACGGCGTACGGTCGCGTGGCTGACCAGCATCACCGCCGCCGCCGTCCGCAACAGCGAGGTCCCGGTGCTGCCCGCCCAGGGGCTCACGCTGGAGGAGGTCGGCTATCCGCCGGACGACCAGCTGGCCGACCGGGCCGCCGCCGCCCGCACCCTGCGCACCCTGCCCCCGAGTCCTGAGGAGCCGCCGTGACCGAGCACTACTTCAGCGACACCCCGTCCGGTCCGGAGCACCGCCGGGACGTGACCGTCGACCTCTTCGGACGGACCGTGACCGTGACCACCGCCAACGGAATCTTCGCCGGCGAGGGTCTGGACCGGGGCACGGCCGTGCTGCTGCGCGAGGTGCCACCGCCGACCGGCAGCCCCCGGATCCTCGACCTGGGCTGCGGCTGGGGCCCGATCGCCCTGGGTCTGGCCCTGGCCTGCCCGGGGGCGCGGATCGACGCCGTCGACGTGAACGACCGGGCGCTGGCCCTGTGCCGCGACAACGCCGCCCGGCTCGGGGTGGCCGACCGTGTCCGGGTGGCCCGCCCCGACCAGCTGGGCGACGGGACCGCGTACGACCAGATCTGGTCCAACCCGCCGATCCGGATCGGCAAGACCGCCCTGCACGAGCTGCTGCTGCGCTGGCTGCCCCGGCTGGCGCCGACCGGCACCGCGCACCTGGTGGTCGGCAAGAACCTCGGCGCCGACACCCTGGCCACCTGGCTCACCGGGGAGGGCTTCGCCTGCACCCGGACCGGCACCAGCAAGGGGTTCCGGGTGCTGGCGGTCCAGCCCCGCCGCTGACCCCCGGGACGGTCCCGCTCCGGTTGGTTTTCCGACCGCGGTCGGTTTCCGTACGCCGTCGCGGCCCGGCACGGTGCGTTTTCCGACCACGGACGGTTTCCGTACGCCGTCGCGGCCCGGCACGGTGCGTTGTCCGACCACGGACGGCAAACGCGCGCCGTCACGCGCCCGCCCGGTCCGGTCCCCGACCAGGGTCGGAAAACGCACACCCCCGGCGACCTCCGGCCTCCCGGGTCAGCCGAGCCGGCTCAGCGCGCCGACGCCGCCGCCAGCACCTCGGGCCAGCGGCGGTCCAGCACGGCGCCGCCGCGGACCACGCCCTGCCACAGGACGAGGCCGCCGATC
>JBMDXL010000194.1:0-2645 GCA_048594465.1 Microlunatus sp.
CGGCCCTCGGGGACCGTGACCACCAGACCGCAGCCGCGGAGGCAGGCCAGGTGGTTCGACATCGCCTGCCGGGAGACCCCGGCCAGGTCGGCCAGGTCGGCTGGATAGGCGGGTCCCTCACGCAGGAGTAACAGCGTCCGCGTTCGAGTCGCGTCGGAGAGTGCGTGTCCGAAACGCGCCAGGGCATCGGTGGGGGTCGACAGCAACACGGCGCAGACGATACACGCAAGTGTGTATTCATCGAGAACTTGATCGCGTCTCGGTCGAAGGTGCCCGGCCCTGTCAAGCGTGCCGGCGGCCAGCAAGATGAACCGACGGAATGAGCCGCATCGAGTCGACGCGAGGAGTTGGTCATGTAGTAACCGGGCTTCCCGTGCGCCAGCCTCGTCCCAAGGCGTCCCCCTGCCGAACGCAGTTGGCCGCCGGATCAGGTCGAGTCCGCCATGGGTGGCCCCGCTGCGCCCGTTCCAGGGGTCATCTGGCGCGGCGCGGGGCGCCCAGAAGCGGACCGGCTAGGGGGGGCGACCGGAGCTGGGTCGCGGTGGCTGACGGAGCCTCGGCAATGCGATTCCACGGATCCGACAGCTTCTTGATTCGGCTGATGGCCACGAGTCCGACGATGCACGTGAGGACTAGGACAGCGGGAAAGAACGAAGGACCTACGGTGAGTAACCCGTCAGCCTCACCCAGTCGGTACGTGCACGTCACCCCGAGAGGGATGAGGCTGAGTTCAGCTGGCGGACCCTCGCTTTGGCCGTCCCCTGGGGGGCAGCCGAGCAACATGCTCGTGACTATGTCCAGAAGGATGTAGCCGGAGCTGGCGACAGCAAGTACCAGTAAGGCGACCTGCGAACCAATCAGGACGGGGCCGGTCGGTCTCTGCTGTGCTGTCACCAGTCAAGGATGACCCGCATGTAGGGCGACCGCAGCAACTGACTCCGAAACGATGCCGCAAACCACCGAGGCGAGCCAGGGCGCGCGGACGTTCCGATATGCCCGCGAGTTGCGCCCGCAAGGCGTCCCATCTGCGAACGCCCGCAACGCCGGATTCGGGCGAGTCCACCGGTGGACGCAACGTGGGCGCTATCGGGAGTCAGATTGTCGGGCCGAGAGGCGTTCGGAAGGGGACCCTCGTGCGGAGTTCGTGCAGCGGCGGACCCGACCAGGGATCAGAAGATCAGGCGGTCGATCGGCCGGCGGGTGTCGAGATCGGCAGTTTGGAGCGCCCCATCGGAGAGGACGAAGACGTCGTCGCCGATGACGAAGGACCGGTGGGCGGTCCCGTACTCCGGAGTCACCGGCACCATGCCGAGCTCGGTCAGACCCGTGGCGGTGGTCCGAAGCAGGACCACCCCGCTGGAGAAGCCCTGACCCGTGCCGTCGCCGTACGAAGACAGTGGCGCGACGACCAGATCACGCGGCTCCCAGTACAGGAACGCTTTGGGGTCGAATTCGGCGCCGGCTGCCCCCGCACCGTAGGTGCGGGTGCCGACCCGCCGGGGAGACGCTGGGTCACTGATGTCGAACAGTGAGAACTGCACGCCGGGCTGGCCGCCGGCCGTGGCGCCGCTCTGCCCGACCCCGAGCAGCAGGTTCTCGCCGACCGGGTGCAAGTAGCCGGAGTAGCCGGGGATCTTCAGCTCGCCCAGCACTGTCGGGGTCCGCGGGTCGGTCAGGTCCAGCACATACAGCGGATCGGTCTGGCGGAACGTCACCACGTAGCCGCGGTCCTCGATGAACCGCACCGCGTGGATGGACTCGTTGTCCTCCCGCCCCAACCCGCTGACCTGGCCGACTTGGCTCAGCGTCCCGTCGGTCTCCCGCAACGTGGTGACCACACCCTCGGTCACCTCTCTCTGGCTGGCCCACCCACGCCGATCGGAGACTGTTGAGGCGACCCGCAGGACCCCCTCGTACTCCGACAGGGCGTACTGGTTGAGCAGGGTGCCGGGCACGTTGCCCGAGCCTCGGTACGTGCTCGCGCCGGACGCAGCGGTGACGAACTTGTGCAGGCTCGTCGTGGTCACCGCGCCGTCCGGCTTGTACTCGGTGCTGGCGACGTAGGTCGCGGTGCCGGTGGCGTAGATCTGCTCTCCGCCAGCCACCACCCCCACCGCCTGGTGCGACTGCAGCGCCGAATCCATCGAGAGCGAGGTCACTGCCACCGTGTCGATGCCGGAGAACGCGGCCGGGCGGGCCACGTCGGCGCAGTCGACCAGAAGCCCCCGGTCGAGTTGGTGGCCCGCGCCGTCGCGGAGGACGTAGGAGGGGATCCAGTTCTCGATCGTGGTCTTCGCGACGGCCTCCCGCAGCTGGCGCTCCGACTTCTCGGTCAGCCGGCCCTGCGAGGTGAAGGTCGGCGACGGCGCGTCAACGTCCGGCACCGCCATGCTGACCACCCGGACCTGGGACCCGACCAGCCTGGCGTCCAGCACGGTCCCGTCGATGGTCAGCGTCGCCATCGGCCGCGGCGCGGTGAGGCTCGACAGGTCGTACATGGTCAGCACAGAGGTTGCGCCGAGCCACGACGACGACTCCTCGGTGGATGACTGGTCGCCGAACACGAGCAGACGGTCACCCGACAGGAACACGTTGCGGGCGGTCGATCCCGGCAGGGTCGCGGCCCGGGTCAGCTTCCCGCGCAC
>JBMDXL010000195.1:0-2876 GCA_048594465.1 Microlunatus sp.
GGGTGGTGGTGCCGTCGCCCAATGGCTCCGCCATCTCGTATCGCCTGCGAACCAGTGGCTCTCGCGTCCTGGCCGGTTGTCTGGGCAACCGTTCCGCCGTGGCCGGGGTGCTGGCGGCAGCGCTGTCCGCGGGCGCTGCCGTGGCCGTCATCGCGGCGGGAGAGCGCTGGCCGGACGGTTCCCTGCGGCCGTGCGCCGAGGACCTCTGGGGAGCCGGAGCGATCAACGGCCGGCTGCCGCGCTCGCTGCTGTCGCCCGAAGCCGCCGTGGCCGCAGATGCTTTCGCGGCCGTCGCCGGGTCGCTACCCCGCGGGCTGGCGGACTGCGCGGGGGGCCGGGAACTGGCGGCACGGGGGTTCGCGGCGGACGTCGACCGAGCCGCGTGCGTCGATGACATCGCTGTGGTTCCTGAGCTGGTCGGTGACGAGTTCCGCCGCTGGGAGGGGCCCGGGTTGGAGCCGGGCGGCCGGTGGTGCTGACGGAGGGCGTCAGCCGGCGGTGCAGGTCGTCGTGGACCGGGACGACGATCCGCGTCGCGCATACCCCGGGGTTTCGTACCGGGGTTCGGGGAGCGCGCCGCCGGTGACCGGCCCCAGTGCGGTCGCCCGCGGAAGCGGGTTGCTGGTTCTGCTCGGCTGAGCCGAAGGGGGCGCCGTCCTGATCAGGTGCTCGGCCCGATCAGTAGCTGCCCGGCTGCGTAGTCCCAGGCGACCGTACGTCCGTAGAAGAACGGGAGTCCGGTGTTGAAGGGGGCGCCGGAACCCAGTTCCGACAGTTTGACCGCGTTGGTGCCGACGGTCTGACCGGTGGTGAACGACCACAGGGGAGCCGCGCCGGACAGTCCGATCGCCACCGGTAGGCCTGACGGGAGAATCGTGTGCACCGGGCCGAAGCTGGCGTAGACGGTCGCGTCCAGGGCGGGGGTGCCGTTGCCGGTGTCCAGGACCGTTCCCGCGCACTTCGCCGCTTGGCTGCCGATCGTCCAACACATCTCCACCTGCTGGGCGAAAGCCGGGTACCCGGCGGGCGCCGATGACGGGGGCGACTGTGCGATGAGGGGCACCGAGGTGGCGGATGCCGGTGCGGTGACCGGACCGAGGGTCCACGTGCCGGGCGAGCCGGCGGCCGCGTCGATCTGGAGCGTCGACCCGGTGTTCAACGGGGCCGCCAGTTGCAGGCTGGGGGACATCAGACCTGCAGTGGACGTCCCCGTGGTGGAGATCCCCAGGATTCCGTGCATCCCCTGAGCGAAGGCCGTGGCTGCCGTGGAGGGATCGACCAGCCCCACGATGATGGGGGGTGTGCTCACGCTCCCCATGCCGACCACTGCAGTGGCCAGTGAGCCGGACACCGCGCCGCCGGCGTAGTCCTGCGTGAGGGTTCCGCTCGCCGCCGTCACCCCCGGGCCGACCAGCGACGAGTCGACGATCAGCCCGGACGACCCGGTGTCGAGCAGGACCGGAAACGGATCCCCACCACCGACGGTGACCTCCACCGAGACGACGTTGGCCAAACCGGTCGAGCTGGTCGTGATCGGGATGGCGACACTCGCGCCGGTGGCGGCCAGGCCGACTCCGCTGGACGACGAGGGTGACCGTGGACTGGCCGTGGTCATCCCGTTCGTGCAGGCGGCCAGCGCCACCATCAGCAGAACTGCCAGACCTACCTGGGTTCGCCGCCCGCGGCTCGGCCCAGGTCGCCGGTCTGATCGTGCAGTGTGTCGTCGCATGAAGCGCCCCCCGGCACCGCTGACGCCGTTCCCGTCGGGGCGTCGGTCTGTCGACGACGCTAGGGCCCCGATTTCCGGACCTTTTCCGCCGCCGCACACTGGCCCCGAAGGTGTCCGCGGACGGCGACGCCTGCCCCCCCCTCACTTCGGACCGTGGCCCAGCCCGCCGCCCCGGCGTTTCGATCGCCTTCCGCACGGCGGGTCCGGCCGTTCGGAAGGCGGCGCCGATCGGCGCAGGTCAACTGCCGGCGGCGGGAAGCAGGTATTTGAACCCGACGTGCGAGTCGACGAAACCGAGTCGCACGTAGAACCGGCGGGCGTCGGTCCGGGCGGCATCGGAGGTGAGTTGCACCAGGCCGGCACCGAGCTGCACGGCGGCATCGTGCATCACCCAGCGCAGGAGGGCCGCGCCGATGCCGGCCGATCGCTCCGTGCTCGCCACCCGGACGGCTTCGACGATGACTCGGTCACTGCCCAGCCTGGACATGCCCGGGATCAGGGTCAATTGCAAGGTGCCGATGACCTGACCCGCCCGTTCAGCAACGACGAGGTCATTACCCGGATCGGCGAGGACCCGCTGCAGCGCGGCGGAGTAGATCGGCTCGTCCTGCGGGTCGACCACGTCTCCGCGCCGGGCACCGACGGCGTCGTCGGCGAGCAGCGTCATGATCGTGCGGACGTCCTCGGGGCGCGCCCGGCGGATGGTCAGCGGGCCAGCTGGAGTGGGGACGGCGACGGGTACAGCGAGGCGATCAAGCACGGCTGAGTATCTCCCGGGGGCGGTGGTGACTGCAGGCTTCGTCGACGTGCGCCGTCCCTTCTGCGGAACAAGAAGAACAAGTGTTCGTACTAGACACATGTTCGTTCAAGCAGGTACCATAAGGCATGTTCGTAGCAGACTCGCCGCTGGCGCAGTGGCGTCCCGCCGTCGCCGCGGCTCCGGCGTCCGAGTTGCCCCTGCTGTTGGGGTCGCGGCCGGAGCGGTCGGTGGGGTGTTCGGCGCGGGAGTGGGCCAATGTGCTGTTGGATGCGGTGATCGCCCGGCAGCGATGGGTGGCCTTTGAGTCGGCGCGGCAGGTGCATGACCTGGTTGAGTTGTCGGCGGCGGCGTCTGAGGATCCGGGCGGGGTGCAGGAGTTCTTGGCCA